>CACYCI010000030.1 GCA_902772845.1 uncultured Ruminococcus sp. | reverse complement strand
TAGCAAGGATCGCAAGATCACGTTTCCGTTTTTTGGAGAACTGTTCAAATGATAAAGAACGCGTTGAAATTCATAATAGCCGCCGCGCTGATGTGCGGTATCGCGGCAGGCACCGTGTTTCTGGCGTCTTCCCGGTCGCTGCCGTTTTTGCCCGAGGCCGCGCCCGAATACAGCACCGTGGAATATTCGGAGCAGTTTTCCGAACCCGTTTCCGAATATCCGTCTTATCCGGACGACAGCTCGGCGGAGGAAAGCTTTGAACCGGAAGAATCCGTCGACGCGGTGGAAGAGTTCATTTCCGGCGCCGAAGCTTTTGCGCCGGGCGGATACGCCGCGCTCGACCGCCGGTACGATCCCGATTCGGAAAAAGTCGTCCGTGTTGACGTGGAGCTGCCCGCCGAAGATACAGCCGTGACGGCGGTGCGCATGGGGTTCGTCTTTACCGAAGACGGCCGCGTGTTCGACAGCGCTTTCAACGATATAACGGATCTTGCCGCCGGGTATGAATTCCTCGGCGTGCGCGACAGCACGGGCGCGCCCGTTTTCAAAAAGGATTCCGCATATTACCGCTACGATGCCGAAAACGGGTTCGTACCGTCTTCTTACGATGAATTCAACGACGTCACCGGCTTTGAATTCGACGTGCCGGTCTATCTCTGCGAACGCGTAATGCCGATAAAGCGCACGTATATAAAAAAGAAGAAATATTATAACTTTTACGGCGACGACGGAAACAGCTATGCATACGCCTGCAAAGAAGTGTACGCGTTCTATCCGTTCATAGAAAACGGTGTGCAACGCGGTATCGCATGTACCCTTCGCCGCACGCACGGCGAAGACCGTCTGGTGTTCTATTCCACGCGTTTCCGCCATCTCAACGATTCTATCGACAACACGCTTTCCGATATCTACTATCCGCCCGAATCGCGCGGGATCGAATCCATAGGTTATTTCTATTTCTGCGACGGCTATATCCGCGTCCGGGTAAAGACCGCCGACGGCTGGGAAGAACGTCTGATGGACACCGGCTGCGAGCTGGCGCGTACGCTCATGGGGTTCGATATCAAAGCGTATTCCGACGGATGCATTCTGTACGAGCGCGACGGGAAATTCGGTTTCACCACCAATTCGCTCAACTGGATCACAACGCCCGATCTCGTTTCCGCGACCCCGTTCACCGAAGGCCTTGCCGTCGTGCAGACCGATTCCGGTTTCGGTATGATCGATACTACCGGCAGGTACGTTCTGCCGCCGTTGTTCCAAAAGATCACGCCATGCTCCGGCGGCGTGTTCGCGGCGTATTCCGCGGAACACGGCTGGTCGGCGTTTGCCAAGGTCTCTGTCGAAGAGCCCGATCAGCCAACCGGGGAAAGCGAAGCGGACGGCTATGAAGAAAGCGCCGACGAAAGCTGATCTCTTGCGTTTGACCAAACGTGAGCATAGGTAAAAATTAATAAATATTATATAAAATATTACAAAACTGTTTCAATACACCTTTCCGGTAAAAAATCGGAAGGTGTATTTGCTTTTTGGGCAAATTCTTATTGCTTTTTTATTAAATAGGAATTAAAATGAAACTGCCGCAAAAGCGGGCTCTTACGGCTCGCCAGACAAACGCGGCGCAGAATTTCCGGCGCACATAACATTTATTTGGGCAGGGGGTTTTAGTTTTGAACAAGAAAAAAGAATGCATAGCGATGCTTCTTGCGGGAGGGCAGGGCAGCCGTCTGCGCCTGCTGACCGAAAAGACTGCCAAACCTGCGGTCACTTTCGGCGGAAAATACAAAATAATCGATTTTCCGCTTTCCAACTGCGTGAACTCCGGCATAGACACCGTCGGCGTCATGACGCAGTATCAGCCGCTTATGCTTAACGAATACATAGGCAACGGCCGCGCGTGGGACCTTGACCGCAGCTGGGGCGGGATAACCGTACTTTCGCCGTATCAGGCGATGACCCATTCGGAATGGTATACCGGCACAGCAAACGCCATATATCAGAACCTGCGCTTTATAAAGCGCTATTCTCCCGATTACGTGCTCATACTTTCCGGCGACCATATCTATAAAATGGATTACGACGCCATGCTTTCGTTCCACAAAAAGTCGCAGGCGGACTGCACCATAGCCGTGCTCGACGTCCCTAAAGAAGAGACCTACCGTTTTGGCATAATGTCGGCTGACGAAAACGGGAAGATCTACAAATTCGAAGAAAAGCCAAAACAGTCCGATTCGACCACCGCCAGCATGGGCGTATATATCTTCACTACCGAAAAACTCGTCGCTTATTTGGAGGCGGACGCCGCCGACGAAAGCAGCGAAAACGATTTCGGCAAAAACATAATACCAAAGGCGCTCGCCGCGGGCGAACGGCTTTTCGCGTATCCGTTCAAGGGCTACTGGAAAGACGTCGGCACCGTGGATTCGCTTTGGGAATCGAATATGGATCTGCTCGGTTCAAGGCCGAAATTCGATCTCAACGACAGGGCGTGGCGCATATATTCGCGCAATTACGCCGACCCTCCCCATTATATGGGCGGTAACGCGGTGGTCTGCAATTCGCTCATCACCGAAGGGTGCGAGATCTACGGCACGGTAGAAAACAGCGTACTTTCAAGCAACGTCCGCGTCGAGCCCGGCGCCTGCGTGCGCGACAGCGTGATAATGTCCAACGTCCGCATTTGCCGCGGAGCCACCGTCAATTACTGCGTTATAGATTCCGATACCGTCATAGGCGCGCGTTCCACCGTGGGCGTCAACCGCGAAGTGTCCAAAGGTATAACGCTCGTCGGCGGCGAACTCACCGTCCCCGAATGTTCCGCGATCCCCGACAATACCGACGTCAGCGCGGAATACATAGAGAATATCCTGAAAGCGAGGTCGTAAACGATGGCTAACGTAGTAGGGCTGATATTTTCGAACATACACGATAAAAACGTGCCGGAGCTGACAAAGCTGCGCACCATGGCTTCGGTGCCTTTCGGGTGCAGATACCGGCTTATAGATTTTACTCTTTCCAATATGGTCCACAGCGGCATAGAGCATGTGGGCGTAATAACTCACTATAACTACCAGTCGCTAATGGATCATCTCGGCTCTGGCAAATCGTGGGATCTTGCCCGCCGTTCGGGCGGTATACAGATCCTGCCTCCGTTCATTACCGCTTTCGCCAACCCGGGGTCCGCGTTGTACACCACGCGGCTGGAAGCGCTGCGCAACAGCATTTCGTTTATAAGCGGCTGCACCGAGGAATACATTGTGCTTAGTGACTGCGACGTCATCTGCAACATAGATCTCGGCGCGATGATCGACGCGCACATCGCTTCCCGCGCGGACGCCACCATGATGATAAAAAAGATGTATCTCACCGGCGGCGTCAACGGCGTTTACGTCACCGAAAGCGACTCGGACGACCGCCTGACTTCCATAAAGGAATTCAGGGAACGCGACGGCGGGTTCCGCGACGTTTGCACGAATATATGGGTGATGAACCGCCGCTTTCTCGAAAGCGTCGTGCTCGACGCCGAAGCGCACGGCTACAACGCGTTCATAAAGGATATCATCCAGCGCAATCTTCAGACGTATAACGTCAACGTATATCGCCACGACGGCTATTTCGCCACGATCGATTCAATGCAGTCATACTATATGTGCAGTATGGATCTGCTGAACGAAGACGTGCGTCACGAGCTTTTCGGGAACCCGGGCAGACCGGTGTTCACCAAGGTGCGCAATTCTCCGCCCGCAGTCTATTCGGAAGGCGCTGCCGTCCATAATTCGCTCATAGCCGACGGCTGTGTGATAAACGGCACGGTCGAAAATTCCATACTGTTCCGCGGAGTCCGCGTGGGCAGGAACACTCATATCAAAAACTGCATACTCATGCAGGATACAATCATAGGCGAAAATTGCACGCTCGGCGCGGTCATAACCGATAAAAACGCCGTCGTGCGCGACGGCAGGAACCTTTCCGGCTACGAAACTCTGCCTTTCTATATTTCAAAGTTTGCGCAGGTCTGAAAACACGGAGGTATTTTGTTATGAAAAAGATCCTTTTCGTCGCTTCCGAATGCGTGCCTTTCGCTTCTTCGGGCGGGTTGGGTGACGTCATCGGTTCGCTTCCAGGCGCGCTGAAAAAAGAATACGGCGACAAAGCCGATATCCGCGTAATGCTTCCGCTTTACGCGCAGGTGGGCGAATCGTTCCGTGTCCGGATGCGGCAGTTGTGCCATTTCGACGTCCCGCTCGCGTGGAGGCGCCAGTACTGCGGCGTGCTTTCGCTTGAAAAAGACGGGATCACGTATTATTTTCTGGATAACGAATACTATTTCAAACGGCAATCGCTTTACGGCAGCTTTGACGACGGCGAACGTTATGCGTTCTTTTGCCGGGCGGTGCTCGAATCGCTCCAGCGCATAGATTTCATGCCGGACGTCCTTCACGCGCACGACTGGCAATCGGCGCTCACCGTGGTTTATCTTAAATATAAATACGGGCTGGTCCCGGAATATTCGGGCGTTAAGACCGTATTTACAATACATAATATCCAGTATCAGGGGATATACGACATGGCCATTCTCGGCGACGTGTTCGATATCCCGAATTCCGACGCCGAAGTGCTCGAATACGACGGCTGCATAAATCTTATGAAAGGCGCCATAGTATGTGCGGACAAGGTGTCGACCGTTTCGCCGACATATGCAAAAGAAATACTTTCGCCGCAGTTTTCGCACGGGCTCCATTATGTGCTCGAACAGCACAAGGGCAAGCTGTGCGGTATCCTTAACGGTATAGACACCGCATATTACGATCCTTCGTCCGACCCCGAACTTTACGCGCATTATTCCGCACGCAGTCTTAAGGGCAAGCGCGCCGATAAAGAAGAGCTTCAGAAACTCCTGGGGCTGCCCGCCAAAAGCGATACGCCATTGCTGGCGGTGATATCGCGGCTCGTCGACCACAAGGGAATAGACCTTATCGCGCTCGCCGCCGACGATATCATCCGCAAGGACGTTCAGCTCGTAGTGCTCGGGACCGGCGACAGTTATTACGAACAGTTTTTCCGCGGGCTCGCCGAAAAATATCCGCGCAACGTCGCGGTTCGTCTGGCTTTCGATAAATCGCTCGCAAAAAAGATCTACGCCGGAGCGGACATATTCCTTATGCCTTCGCGTTCCGAACCGTGCGGGCTTGCTCAGATGATCGCTTCGCGCTACGGCGCGGTGCCGGTCGTGCGCGAGACCGGCGGACTGTACGATTCCATACGCGATATCGGCTGCCCCGACGGCGGCAACGGCTACACTTTCGCTCCCTATTCGGTGTGGGAGCTGTATCAGTCGGTGATGCGCGCGCTGGAAGGGTATTCGCATTCCGAGACCTGGAAATCGCTGGTGAAGACCGTTATGAAATGGGATTTTTCCTGGAAAAAATCCGCAAAACAGTATATCAAGCAGATCTACAATTTCAAATAATCCATTTCTATTATCAGGAGCAGATATGAACTCTACCGCAAAAGAAATACGCAACGCGATCACAGACAAGATCTCCCGCTATTTTGCAGTCACTCCCGCCGAAGCCACCGCCGAACAGATATACAAGGCCACGGTGCTGACGGTCCGCGATATGCTCGCCGAAAAGAACAAGGTGTTCCGCGAACAGGCGAGGAACAGCAAAAAGGTCTACTATTTGTGCATGGAATTCCTGCTTGGACCTTCCCTGCGCATGAACATATTCAATCTCGGGCTTACCGAGGTCTACGACAAGGTCCTTTCTGAAATGGGCTTTTCGCTCGAAAGCATATGCGAAATGGAACAGGATCCGGGTCTGGGCAACGGCGGTCTGGGTCGGCTCGCCGCCTGTTTCATGGATTCGCTCGCCACCATGGAATATCCCGCAAGGGGATTTTCGATCTGTTATGAATACGGGCTTTTCAAGCAGAAGATAGTCGACGGCGAACAGCTCGAACTGCCGGATATCTGGCTGCCTTCCGGCGAAGCGTGGCTCGTCCCGCGGCAGGACAGATCGGTCAGGGTCCGCTTTGGCGGAAGGATAGAAGAAAACTGGAACAACGGCCGGCTGGAAATCATCTACCGCGATTACGACGAAGTCGAAGCCGTCCCGTACGATATGTTCGTTTCCGGATATCATTCCGACGCCGTGGCGCCGCTTAGACTCTGGAAAGCCAAGGGGATAAAGAATTTCAATATGGAAGCTTTTTCCCAGGGGCAGTATCTTAAAGCGGTGGAAGACAATACCATTGCCGAAACGCTAACCCGCGTGCTTTATCCCGCCGATAACCATCACGAAGGCAAGCTGCTGCGGCTCAGCCAGCAATATCTGCTCGTGTCAGCGTCGTTGCAGAACATACTTCTCGCGCACATAGAACAGTATAAAACGCTGGACAATCTGCCGGAAAAAGCGGCTATCCATATCAACGACACGCATCCCGCGCTCGTCATCCCCGAACTCATGCGTCTGCTTGTAGACAGCCACAATTATTCTTGGGAAGATGCGTGGCGTATGACCGTCGCCACCGTGTCTTATACCAACCATACCGTGCTTCCCGAAGCGCTCGAATGCTGGAACGAAGACCTTTTCCGTTTCAAGCTCCCGCGCATTTATACCATAATAAAAGAGATCAACCGCCGTTTCTGCGCCGAAGCGTGGGAAAAATTCCCCGGCAACTGGGATAAGATCGACCGTATGTCGGTGCTCAGCCACGGTCAGGTGCGTATGGCGAACCTTTCGGTGATCGGCTCGCACAAGGTCAACGGCGTTTCCCGGCTCCATTCGGATATACTCAGGCACACCGTTTTCCGCGATTTCGACGACGCGTTCCCGGGCAAGCTCACCAACGTCACCAACGGAATAGCTCACAGAAGGTGGCTTTGCCTTTCAAACCCGCGTCTCGCTTCGCTGATCGACGAATGCATAGGCGACGGCTACAGGACGGACGCTTCTCAGCTCGAAAAATTCGCCGCTTTTGCCGAAGACGGCGCCGTGCGCGCGCGCCTTGCGCAGATAAAACACGCGAATAAAGAAGATTTTGCACAATTCATCCGCCGCACCACCGGCGAGATCATCGACCCGGATTCCATGTTCGACGCCCAGGTGAAACGCCTGCACGAATACAAGCGCCAGCTTATGAACGCGCTGTATATAGCTTCGCTGTACGTAAAACTCAAAGAAGATCCTTCGCTCGACGTTACCCCCAAGACGTTCATCTTCGGCGCAAAGGCGGCGCCCGGATATTACGTCGCAAAGGATATCATCCGCTTTATATGCTATCTGGCGGCGGATATAAACAAGAATCCGCTCACGCGGGACAAACTCAAGGTCATATTCCTGGAAAACTATTGCGTTTCGCTCGCGGAACGCCTTATGCCCGCCGCGGAACTGAGCGAACAGATATCGCTCGCCGGCAAGGAAGCATCCGGGACCGGGAATATGAAATTCATGATCAACGGTGCGCTTACGCTCGGCACGCTCGACGGCGCCAACGTCGAAATGGCGGAAGCGGTCGGACGTGAAAATATATTTATATTCGGCCACACCGCCACCGAAGTCGACGAACTTTGGAAAAAGGGCTATTCTTCCGCCGAATATTACAATTCCAACCCGGATCTCAAAGCAGCGATAGATTCGCTGCAGGCGGGGTATAACGGGCGTTCGTTCAGCGATATAGCCAATTATCTGCTCTATTCATACGGCGTGTCCGATCCTTATATGTGCCTTGCCGATTTTGCCTATTTTGCCGAAGCTCACCGCGCGGCGGATCAGAAGTATTCCGACAAAGACGCATGGAACCGCTCTTCCGCCGTCAATATCGCAAAGGCGGGCAGGTTCGCTTCCGACCGCAGTATAAAAGAATACGCCGAAAACATCTGGGGAATGGGCAAAGATAATGGCTGATCTGTCAGTACGCTTCTTTTCCGACGGCGCTGAAACGCGATCCCTGGTAAAGTATTCCGGCAGCGGATTCACCGCGCGCATTGAAGGCGCGCATACAGTGGGGCTCGCTCTGTTCAGCGAAAGCACGCGCGTTTACGAAAACGCCTTCCGCGGCGATACGGTCGTTTTCCCGTCCCTTGAAGCGGGCGTATACGGATTTGTGATCTCGGCCGACGGTAAAGTGGCGATGCACGACCGCGTGGTCTATTATGCGGAAAAATATCCGCTGATAACGCCCCCCAGAGGGATAATTTACCACATTTTCGTGGACAGGTTCGCACGCGGCGGCGAAGTCCCCGTGCGCGAAGACGCCGTTGTGAACGGCGACTGGTACGGCGGCGTACCTCAGTACGCTGAATATCCCGGCATGGACGTTGAAAACAATATGTTTTTCGGCGGCACGCTCTACGGTGTGGCAGAAAAGCTCGATTATCTCGGCTCGCTCGGCTGCGAATGGCTTTATCTCAGCCCGGTTTTCACCGCTTATTCAAATCACAAATACGATACGGCCGATTTTATGTCGGTCGATCCCATGTTCGGCGGCGACGCGGCGCTTATACACCTTATAAATGAATGCCATGCCCGCGGCATCAAACTCATCCTGGACGGCGTGTTCAATCACGTCGGCGACAGGTCGGTCTATTTCGACCGCTACGGGCAGTACGGCGGTGCCTATGTCAATGAAAATTCCCCCTACCGCGAATGGTTCGACATCCGTCCGGACGGCAGTTACGACTGCTGGTGGGGGCTTACAAACATGCCCAAAATACGAAAGGTGCGCTCGTACCGCGATTATATCTGCAAGCAGGTCATACCGCGCTATATGCGTATGGGCGTAGACGGATGGCGGCTCGACGTGGTGGACGAATACAGCAACGATTTTCTCGAAGAGATCACCGCGTCGGCAAAGAGTATAGACCCGGAAGCCGTAATAATAGGCGAAGTGTGGGAAGACGTCACCGACAAAGTCGCATACAACGAGCGCAAAAAGTATTTTTGCGGCGCCTGGCTGGATTCCGCCATGAATTATCCCGTGCGGAACGCCCTGCTCGAATATTTCGCACGCCGCGACGCGTATCCGCTCAAGGCGGTGCTGGAATCGCAGCTCGCGCACTATCCGCGCCGTTCGCTGCTTTGCCTTATGAATATGCTCGGCACGCACGATACCGAACGTGTGCTCACGGTACTCGGCGGGCAAAGCTCCGAAGGTAAAAGCGGATCCGAGCTGGCAAAACAAAGACTCGCTCCTGAAGAACGCGCTCATGCGGTAAAGCTGCTCAAGGCGGCTTTTTGGCTGCTGTTTTGTCTGCCCGGCGTCCCGGCCGTGTATTACGGCGACGAAGCCGGCATGGAAGGCGGCAGGGATCCGTTCAACCGCCTGCCTTTTCCGTGGGGCAGGGAAGAACGCGGACTTGTAGAGACCGTCCGCGCCGCCGCGCGGATCCGGCGCGAACACGAATGCCTTGTCAGAGGCGACGCCGAAGTGGCTCAGTGCAACGACGGCTTTATAGTAATAAAACGCAGGCTGGGCGAAAAATGCGTGGTGTGCGTGTGCAATATGTCTTATTCTTACGATTATAAAGTCGACCCGCGTTTCGTGCCTCTGAACGGAGCGCCGCATATACTTTATCCCGGCGAGACCGGGGTCTACGAGGAGGATGCAAAATGAAAGAAAAGATAATATCCGATCTGCGTGCGCTCGGCGTGCGCGAAGGCGATTCGTTGCTCGTGCACACCGCTTTTTCCAAGCTCGGCAAAAACGTTGACCCTACGGACGTAATAGAAGGCCTGCGCGGCGCGTTGGGCGAAAAGGGAACGCTGGTGCTGCCGGCGCTTTCGTGGGCGAACGTCACCGCCGCAGATCCGGTGTTCGACGTTGCCTCCACTCCGGTATGCGTGGGCTTTTTGCCCGAATTTTTCCGCAAGATGCCCGGAGTCATGCGCTCGGTCCATCCCACGCATTCGTGCTGCGCCGTGGGGTATAAGGCGGAATACTATCTCGGCGCGCACGCTCAGGATATTACTCCGGTCGGCCCGAATTCTCCGTTCCGCAAGCTTGCGCAAGACGGCGGAAAGATCCTTTTTCTGGGCTGTACCACCACGCCCAACACGTCTGTTCACGGAATAGAAGAACTCGTGGTGCCCGATTATCTTTACGGAGAAGACATAGTCTACACGATAACCGACAACGACGGCAATACATACACTAAAAAATACCACACCCACGGGTTCGCGCACACCGAACAGCGTTACGAACGCGCCGAGCTGCTGCTTTCTCCGGGCGAGATCTCGCGCGGGAAAGTGCTTGCGGCGGATTGCACGCTTATGTCCGCTCCTGCGCTTTGGCATAAGGTGGCGGAAGCGCTCCGCCGCGATCCGCATTGTATGGTCGATCGTTATTGAGAGCACGGATAAATAGCATTCTAAAAAATTTTACAATTTTTGCAAAAAATATTGACAAATTCAAAAATGTAGTATATAATGGCTAATTGTAAAGCCAGTTATGTTCCGGCGGTGTGCTATGCCTAAAAAGAACAACTCAATTTCTTACGAAAAAGCCGCGGAATACGAGCTTATACTCGCGGCAAGGGCCAACGACGCCATGGCTTTCGAAACCTTATATAAACGCTACATTCCGCTTGTGAACGGCTGCGTTTCGTCATTTCAGGTCCCCCCGTCCGAAAAAGACGATCTTTTTCAGGAGGGCATGATCGGCCTGTTAAAGGCGATCCGCACATACGATAATACCTCTTCCGCATTCCAGACCTATGCCTCTCTTTGCGTAAAGCGCAGCATGATCAGCGCCTTGCGCAAGTATAACCGCGCAAACCGTTTGGTATATTCGGCAGAAGTACCGGAACACAGCGCCGCCCCGCTCGAAGAGCCCGCCGCGGACGAACTGTACCGGGACGAAGACAGGCAGCGTATGATACGCTTTGTAAACGAGCTTTCACCTTTTGAAAAAAAGACATTTTCCCTTTATATTTCCGGCATGAAATATTCTGCCATGGCCGAAAAGCTCGGCTGCTCTGTCAAAAGCGTAGATAATGCCATTACGCGAATTAAATCCAAGATCAAAAAATTCAAAGCGCGGTAATACTCCCCTAAAACGGGTCTATTATAAAATTTTCAAGTGAGGTAACTCAAACATGTTCGAAGACAAGACATTGGTTTGCAAAGAATGCGGTAAAGAATTCGTTTTCACCGCAGGCGAACAGGAATTCTACG
>CACYCI010000029.1 GCA_902772845.1 uncultured Ruminococcus sp. | reverse complement strand
TATTACAAAGTCAGTATCATAAAATTTGCGTCCTGTCTTTTCGGCTATGACGCGCGCCAACGTTGTCTTTCCAGAACCCGGCATTCCAGTAAGCACTATGTTTTCCTTGCGCTTTACTATGCTTTCAAAGATACTGTTCGCAAGGCCTTCACCGTATTTTCGCGAAAAGAATCTTTCGCTTGCCGCAACGGCTTGCGCAACAAGCATATAAAGTCCGCCTTCGGCTTTGACGCCGCGCGCGCGTGCGCAGGTCACAAGCTTTGAACGCAACGGGTTGTAAACAACGTCTATCACGCCGGACAGCTTTGGGAATCTGCTTATATCTACCGCTGAACTTTGAATATCGGGCCACATGCCGCACGGCGTTGTGTTTATAATTACATCTGCGTCGGCGTGCGCCGTATAAGCCGTTTCGTATGTTACGCTTCCGCTTTTTCCGGTCCTGGAAAGCACCGTGACATCACCTGAGTTCAATCTGCCGCATGCTGCCAGCGCCGTATGCGATGTTCCTCCCGTGCCGCAAATAAGAACTTTTTTACCGCTTATGTCGATGCCGGCGTGTGAGATAAGCGCGCAAAGACCGTCGATATCGGTGTTAAAGCCGTATAGCTTGCCTTTTTTATTGACGATCGTGTTTACGGCGCCGCACGCCAACGCGCCGTCGTCAACGAAGTCAAGTAAAGGAATGACCGCCTGCTTGTAAGGGATCGTAACATTGACGCCGGAAAAATCGCGTTCAGCCATAAAAGGGCGCAGATCGTCGGTTTTAAGTTCCAACAGATCATAATCATATGAACTGATCATGTTGTGTATCTCTTTCGAAAAACTGTGCCCCAGTTTTTCTCCTATAAGACCGTATCTCATGTTATGTCCTTTGCTAAATAATTGTTTCCGTAGCGTAAACAAAGCATATCAGCTACGCAAAACGCCGTGATCGCGTCGACTACCGCTCTGGCGCGGTGGACAATGCACGGGTCGTGCCTGCCTATGACGCTTATTACTGAATTTTCCCGCTTGGCTATCTCAACAGTATCCTGTTCTATCGACACCGAAGGCGTCGGCTTTACCGCACATCTGAAAACTATGGGCATTCCGTTGGAGATGCCTCCGTTTATACCTCCGTTATTGTTGGTCACGGTATAAACGGTTCCGTTCTCTATCCTAAAAGGATCGTTGCATTGGCTGCCGAGCATATCCGCAACGGCGAACCCTGCACCGAATTCTATTCCTTTTATTCCGCCGATCGAAAAAACCGCGTGGGATATCATGCTTTCAAGCGAATCAAAAAACGGCTCGCCAATACCTGCCGGGATCCCTGAAACTGCCGTCTCAAGTATACCGCCTACGCTGTCGCCTTTTTCAGCGGCTTTCTCTATTCGCTCAGTCATTTCTGCCGCCCGTCCGTCGTCCAAAACGGCAAATCGTTTGCTGTTCAGCGTTTCTATATCTCTTTCCGTATCGCAGAACTTTACGTCGTCGATCCCGGCAAGACGCGAAATATGGGTCCCTATTTTTATACCTTTGGCGCGGAGCGCGTCTTCGATCACCGCCCCCGCCGCGCATATTGCCGCCGTTATCCTTCCGCTCGAATGACCGCCTCCGCGCGGATCGGCAAAACCGCCGTACTTGCAAAGCGAAGTGTAGTCTGCGTGGCCGGGCCGTAGAAGATCTTTGTTTTTTTCGTAATGTTCGCTGCGGACGTCTTTGTTGGGTATGACTATGCAAAGTGGAGTGCCGGTAGTATGTCCGTTATATACGCCGCTCAAAATGCGGAAATCGTCTTTCTCGCATCTTGCGGTCGATATTTTCCCGAAAGGAGCGCGTTTAAGCAACGCTTGCTTTATCGATCCCTCGCTGACCGGTATACCGGGCGAAATGCCGTCTATCACTACGCCGATCGCTTCGCCGTGGCTTTCGCCGAAAACCGTGAGCGTCAAAACGTTTCCGAATGTATTTTTCATTTCTACCTCCGCAGTGTTCCCATAAGATCGTCCAACGAATCCAGGAATTCTTCGGCATCTTTCTCTGAAAGCTTGTATTTGCCGATCTCTTCGACGGTTACAACCGTTATTGAACGACCGCTTTTCTTTTTGTCTACTTTTATGAACTCTTTAAGCTTGTCTGCCGCGCCGTCGTACGATACCGGGAGTCCGTTGGCGCGCAGCAAGCAGATAAGCCGTTCGCGAACGCGCTCGCTGCACATGGGTATCATGCCCAACGCAACGCATTCTCCGTGAAGCAAGCTTCCAAGTCCTTCAGCGCTTTCTATCGCATGCCCGATAGTGTGCCCGAAATTAAGCACTTTACGCAGATCCGACTCTTCGCGGTCGCGTTCTACTATTTCGGCTTTCAAAGCTACAGCTCTACGGATCACTTCTTCGATATGTTCGTACCTCGCAGCGGTTTCGAGCATATCGAACAGTCCGGCGTCACAGATGAGCGCGATCTTGATGATTTCAGCCATTCCGTTGTTTATCTGACGCCTGTCGAGTGTTTTCAATACGTCGGGATCAATTATCACGGCTTCAGGGTCGTAAAACGCTCCTATCAGGTTTTTGCCGCTCAAATGGTCTACACCGACTTTTCCGCCAATAGAAGAATCCACCTGCGCAAGCAGGGTGGTGGGGACGTTGTAAAAACGGATCCCCCTGTTATAAGTTGCTGCGGCAAAACCGGCGGTGTCACCCACGACGCCTCCGCCGACGGCGATAACGGTGTCGGTCCTAGAAAAACCGTTATCGTGCAGATAACTTATCACTTTTGAATAATTGTCAAGGTTTTTGTTTTCTTCGCCTTGGGGCAGCACAAGAACTCCGTATCCGCCCAGCGCCGCGGCGCAAGCCATAACGTGCTGCCGCGGGACGCCGTCGTCTGTTACTATGACTGTTTTCTCGCTTTTCTTTATATATTCGGCGAGCTCATTCAAGACACCACGCTTTACCGTAACATTATATCCGTTTTTTCCGGCGGAAACGAAAATATCGTCAGAAGCAGAATTCAGGAAACGCTGGTATTTTTTTGAGATCGCGATCGTACTGAGAAGTGATTCACGGTAGAACTTGCTCGTATTATTGTCTGTATATTCGTTGACGCGCGAAATAAGTATTTCTTTTTCACGGGCGGAGTCTGTGATGTTTACGCAGTTTTTAGCTTTGTATCCGGCAATTTTTTTTACCCATTCCATGCGCCGTGCAAAAAGACGCGCCATCTCGGCGTCTATTATATCAATTTCTTTGCGTGCATTTTCGAGCTCGTTCATATCATGCTCCGTTGTAAATAACGTTTTTATTGATTTTTTCTTGCATATAGTGTATTATATAATATAAATCAGCCAAAATCAATATTTTTGTTCGCTTTTTTATAAAGGGGCTTTTAAGATGAATATATCGCATTATAAGCTTTATTCCCGCAAGATCGACCGTAAATACCGTATTGCGCTCGTTGCAGACGTACACGGCTGCGATATAGACGATCTGCGCGCAGCGCTGCGTGAGATCGGGCCCGATATCATAACTGTTCCGGGCGATATAGAGGGCGCCGGGCCGAGAGAAGCTCGTGTGCAATATGCCAGGTCTTTTATAGATATGTGCGCCTCTGTTTCGCCTACGTTCGTTTCTCTCGGGAATCATGACGTGGATATAACTCATTCTCTCGTTGCGGAATGCGGCGCTCGGCTGCTTACAGACGAGTACGCAGAGCACGAAGGTATCGTGATTGGCGGACTAACCTCCGGATCGCTTGGGAAAAAGCACAAAAGGTTTGGTAAAACACCGGCGCCTGATCTGGAATTCATCAGCAGTTTTGCATGCCTCGACAGTTGTAAGCTTCTGCTTTCTCACCATCCCGAATATTTCAAACAATACCTTAGCGGGCAGGATATCGACTTTGTCTTTTCCGGTCACGCGCACGGCGGACAGTGGCGCTTTTTCGGCAGAGGCGTGTTTTCTCCGGGTCAGGGTCTGTTCCCCAAATACACGTCCGGCGTCTACGAAGGCTGTCTTGTCGTTTCCCGAGCCGCGGGCGATCATAACGGCATCCCCAGGATCTTCAATAAAAATGAGATCTGTTGCGTCGAAATTTTGCCGCATCCTCAGAGGTAGAATAATATAAACGCGCTTACGGAATTGTATAAAAATGATAAATCATACTTGAAATATCAAGTCGTTTATGATAAAATATCAATAAAATACGATATCCGTCAATTTTACACAAATCGGAGGTACTCCCATGAAACGCTTGATCAGTATTGTTTCTTTGCTAATCATCGCCTGTATGCTGCTTACCTTTGCCGCGTGCTCCGGCAATTCCGGCAAAGAAGATCCTTCCGTTCCTATTGACGAAAGCTCAAATGATTCGTCAAATACAGATATTTCAGACGCCGCTTCTGCCGAGCCGGTCTCGGAGGCGCCGTA
>CACYCI010000028.1 GCA_902772845.1 uncultured Ruminococcus sp. | reverse complement strand
TCAAATGCCGGTAGAGGTCGGCAACCGTGCAGCTGCGTACGGCGGAAGCCGTTGAAGGATGGGTCTTGTGCGATCTGCTCTTGTGAACCATGTCAGGTGAGGGATCAAGCAGCATTAAGCAAGCAGGCAGATGTGCCGCAAGAGCGCCTGTCCCGAGGCGGAAACCGTATTCCCGTGTGTGTTTGCCGCACGATACCGGAATGTATGGCCGTATTATGTATTTCAGCTTTATCATAATAAGAAAGGGGTCGGTCAGATGTACAAAGCGCTTTACCGCAAATACCGTCCGCAAACGTTTTCCGACGTTATAGGTCAGGACCACGTCCGCACCGTGCTCAAACGCCAGTGCGAGACCGGGCGTATTTCGCACGCATATCTCTTTTGCGGCACGCGCGGTACCGGCAAGACGACTTCGGCAAAGATACTTGCCAAAGCGGTCAACTGTCTGGACCCGCAAAACGGTGAGCCCTGCGGCAAATGCGCGGCGTGCCTTTCCATAGAAAACGGGACCGCCACAGACGTGCTCGAACTCGACGCCGCCTCCAACAACAAGGTGGACGATATCCGCGCCATCTGCGACGAGCTCATCTATCCGCCCACGGCTCTGAAAAGGCGCGTATATATTATAGACGAAGTCCATATGCTCACCGCCAGCGCCTATAACGCGCTGCTCAAAACTCTGGAAGAGCCGCCGGAGCATGTGGTTTTCGTGCTCGCCACCACGGAACTGAACAAGATCCCGCCCACCATACTTTCGCGTTGCCAGCGTTTCGAATTCCGCCGCGTTCCCGCGCAGGATATCGCAAAGCGTCTGCTTTACGTTTCCGGCTGTGAACAGCTTCGGCTGGACGAAGACGCGGCGCTGCTCATAGCCCGCCTTGCTGACGGCGCCGTGCGCGACGGCCTTTCGCTGTTGGAATCGTGCGTGGAGGCGGCAAACGGCGGACCCATAGACCGGTCCGTGGTCGCTTCGCAGCTGGGGATAGCGGAAGACCGCACCATGCTCAAACTTTTCAAGGCGGTCGCCGGGCGCGACATTCCCGCCTGCCTTTCGCTGCTGGACGAATATTACGCTTCGGCAAAATCGCTTTCGGTGCTGCTCGACGATATGCTTTCCACCGTGCGCGATATGCTTTACGTCAAGCAGGGCGGCAAAGCCGAAAACTTAATGTCCAACACCGAACCTTTAGATATAAAAGAACTCGCCGCGCTTTTCGAAAACGACCGGCTCGCCTATTTTGCTTCGGTCGCCGAAGAAGCCCGCAACCGTCTGGTAGGGTACGCCATGAACAAGCGGCTCATAACCGAGCTGGCGCTCATAAAGCTTTGCGACGCGCGTTTTTCGGATTCGCCTCAGGCGCTCGCCGCACGCGTCACCGCTCTTGAAAAAGCGCTCGCTTCCGGCGTCTCGCTCCGTCCGGCTGCGCAGCCCGAACGCGTTCCGGGGGCCGAACATTCGCCCACGCGCGCGGAAGCGCCGGCAAAAACGCAAAAAGAGCCCGCTCAGGCCCGCCCCGCGGAGCCCGAAGAAAAGCCGTTCGAGTATGTTTCCGAACTTTGCGAGCATCTTTCTCACCGTTCGGATATCCGTAAACTCATAGAGACGTCCGACCTGTTCACTCAGGGAGGGCTGCTCATAATCCACAGCTCAAGCCCGTTCGCGCAGTCGGTCCTTTCAGACGTTGCCAACGCCGAACTCGTCGGCGCCGCTGCAAGAGCCGCCACCGGCAGAGATTACGCCGTCACTGTGACCGGCCCGCGCCCTAAAGAAAGCGAACCGGGTTTTCTAAATGAATTGCAGGAGGAATAAAAAATGAAAGTCAGACTTCCCAAAGGAATGGGCGGCGGCCCGCAGGACATGAATTCCATGATCAAGCAGGCGCAGAAAATGCAGCAGGAAATGGAAGAGACCCGCGCCGAGCTCGATACGCGCGAATACACCGTTCAAGCGGGCGGCGGCATGGTCACTGTCTGCATAATGGGCAATAACGAGATCAAGTCCATAACCGTAGACCCGCAGATCGTCGATCCGGACGATGTGGAAACTCTTCAGGATATAATCACAGCCGGCGTGAACGAGGCGCTGAAAACTGTCGAATCCGCCAACGCCGAAGCAATGGCAAAAGTCACCGGAGCCGCCGGCATGCCGGGTCTGTTCTGATATTATGACTCCTTCGCTCGAAAAATTGGCGTCAAAGCTGAATTCGCTCCCCGGCATCGGCAGAAAATCCGCCATGCGTCTGGCATATCATATAGTGTCTATGGATCAGGCGGCGGTGGATGACCTTGTAAGATCGATCACCTCAGCCAAAAATTCGCTGCGGCTTTGTCCCGTTTGCCAGGATCTCTGCGAAGGCGAGCTCTGCCGCGTCTGCGCTTCGCCCGGCCGCGACAAGTCTGTCATCTGCGTAGTCGAAGATTCCCGCTCGGCGAGCGCCATAGAAGAACTGCATGAATTCAAAGGCGTCTACCACGTGCTGCACGGCGTCATATCGCCCATGGACGGCATCACGCCCGAGCATCTTAAAATAAAAGAGCTCCTCGCCCGCATAGACGGCAGCGTCAAAGAAATCATAGTAGCCACCAACCCCAGCGTAGAAGGCGAAGCCACCGGGCTTTACATAGCGCGGCTTATGAAACCGTTCGGCGTAAAGGTCACGCGGCTGGCGTACGGTCTGCCGGTCGGCGCCACACTCGAATACGCCGACAGCGTCACGCTTTCCAAGGCGTTCGAAGGCAGGACCGAAGTCTAATTCATCAGCGCGGCAAGAAGAGCCGTGACCGAACAGAATATCAGCCACACAAGGTACGGCAGCTGCATGGCGGCTGCCGTTTTGTTTACCGTTGCGAACTGCCGCGCGCAGGCGAAAGCGGCGTAAACGGTCAAAAGCAGCCAAAAAAATCCCGCCATGTATTTTTGCGCGCCGAAAAATATCACAGGCCACATGAACTGCGCGGCAAGCTGAACGGCAAAGAAGGCGAGCGCGCGTTCGCGGTACGGCGAAAACGAAACGAACACCGTTCCCGCACCGGCGCCCTGCAGGGCGTACAGGATCGTCCACACGGCGGGGAAAACCGCGGCCGGCGGAGCGAACCGCGGCAAAACGAGCTCGCCGTACGCCGAACGGATATTCCCCGAAACAAGCGCCGATACCGCGGCTGATGCGATACAGACCGCCGTGAAAGCGAGCTGGTATTTAAATTTGGAACTTATCCGGAAAAACTTTTCAGGCAAAAAAAACACCGCCTCATGCTTCAGCGTATGAGGCGGACGTTGTTTTTATTCCGTTGCGGTCACCAGGGTTCGGGGAGTTTTTCGGGTTCGGGGTATTCCTTGCCTTTGGTATCTACCAAAACTTTTTCTATTGTGAGGTTATCGTTGAGCTTGCCGCTGCTTTTGTTGTAATAGCGGATCTTTTCGATCTCGCGGCAGACTTCCATGCCGTCTATGACTTTGCCGAACGCGGCGTACGAGCCGTCCAGCCAGTCGGCGTTGCCCAGCATAATAAAGAACTGGCTGCCGGCGCTGTCGTAAGGAGTGGCGCGCGCCATGGAAAGCACGCCGGGGGTGTGCTTGAGGTCGTTCTTAAAACCGTTGGCGTCGAATTCGCCTTTTATGCAATAGCCGGGGCCGCCGCTGCCGTTTCCGTCGGGATCGCCGCCCTGAAGCATGAACTTGGGGAGCATACGGTGGATAGTGTTGTTATCGTAAAAACCGTTTTTGATAAGATAAATGAAGTTGTTCACTGTCTCGGGCGCAATGTCTGGGTAAAGCTCGGCGACGACTACGCCGTAATCTTTGATCTTGATAGCCACGACGGGATTGGTCGTTTCGTACTGTTTCATTTCCGTTTCGTTTCCTTTTATGTTGAAGTCTATGCCGCCTTGTTCGGCGGAGCTTTCCTGAGTGCTTTCGCCCTGCCCGCTTTCTGTTTTGCCGCAGCCGCAGAGCAGCGCGCCGAGCAGAATGACCAGCGCCAGGAATAATGAAGTCTTTTTCATTGCCACGCTTCCTTTCGTCCGTATTTTACCATTAAAAACATCGTGTGTCAATAAAATTTTGTCTAAAAGTATTTACAATTCAAAAAAAGTGTGTTAATATATATGCAACTAAAAATTAGGAGGTTATATTATGTTCTGTCCGAAATGCGGTACTCAGCTGCCCGATAACGCCGGCTTCTGCGCAAATTGCGGAGCCAAACTCGGCGGCGGTGCTGTTAAAGAAGAATTCAAACATCTCACCTATCGCGAACGCGTCGTATTCATCCTTGCGAGCATACTCGCTCTCTTCGTGTTCCTGCCTACTGTCGATCCCGACATCTCGCTTCTTTCTGTCGAAGCGTTCAAGATCCACGCTCTGTTCGGCGTTGCCAAAGTGTTCCTTATGCTCGCGCTTGGCGCTTATGCTTTCTATGCCGTTTCTTCGTTTATCGATATGGGCATCCCCGCAATGGTAAAGAAGATCCTCATGCTCTGCTTCCTCGGCATTTACTGCCTTGGCCAGCTGTTCGTCTTCATCGCCGCCATCGTTGTCAGAGGCATCACACTCGGTGCTGCATGGTATATCATGCTCGGCGTGCTCGCTCTTACCTTTGTTCTGTTCTTCATCCCCAAGCTTATAAAAGACAAGAAATAATCGTAAGCCATTCATAAAACAAACGGTGCGTTCCAAACGGAACGCACCGCGTTTTTTATTTTGCGTTGGGTCTTATTTCGGTCTTGACTTTGTTCCTGACCGATTCGGGCTTGGGCGATATCTCGCCGGCCTTCAGAAGCGCCATCTTGGTCAGCGCCGGCCCGACTATTTCGTACACGAGCACCGAAAACAGCACCACGTTGCGTATCAGCGAACCGCTGCCGGGCAGGTTCTGCGCGGTTATCGTCATTCCCAGCGCCACGCCCGCCTGCGGCAAAAGCGTTATGCCGAGGTATTTCTTCACGGTCGGCTCGCATTTCATAAATCCGCACGAAATGTCCGCGCCGAAATATTTGCCGAGCGACCGCGCCAGGATATAGACGACGCCCACGCCTACCACGGCGAGCTGGGCTATTACGTCAAGCTCCAGTTCGGCACCGCTTATCACAAAGAAAAGCACGAACAGGGGCGCGGTCCATTTGTCGCAGCGTTCCATAAGTTCTTCGGAAAAATCGCAGATATTGCAGAATACCGTGCCGAGCATCATGCACGAAAGCAGCGGCGAAAACGATATTTTGAACCCGCCTAAATCAAACCGCAAAAGCGAAATGCCCACGGTTAGTATAACAAATGTTATGGATATTGCAAGGCGCTTGGAATTGGAATGGAAATGCCGTTCGGCAAAAGTGAAAACCAGACCGAGTATTGCGCCGAGCAGCAGGGAAAGGAAAATCTCCGTAAGCGGCTCAAGTATCATGCCAGAAACGCTTACCGTGCCGGACGTCATGGATTCTGCGATCCCGTACGACACCGCAAAGATCACCAGACCGACCGCATCATCGAGCGCGACTACGGGCAAAAGCATACCGGTAAGCGGCCCCTGCGCCTTGTATTGGCGGACTACCATCAGCGTCGCCGCCGGTGCGGTAGCAGCGGCTATGGCGCCAAGAGTGATGGCGGCTTCGAGCGTGAGCGTATCGGGAATGGCAAAATGCAGCGCCACCAGCGCGATATCCACGAACGCGGCGGCGACCGATGCCTGGAACACCGCTACTACTACTGCCTGACGGCCGATAGCGCGCAGCTGCTTCAAGCGGAATTCGTTGCCCATGGCGAACGCTATGAACCCGAGCGCGACGTTGGATATTACGTCGAGCTGCTTGACGTTTTCAAAAGACGTGAATCCCAACCCGTTCACGCCCAGGAGACCCAGGCAGAACGGCCCTACGAGCACCCCCGCTATAAGATACGCGGTCACGTCCGGAAGCCCTATCAGTTTTGTCAGTCTTGATACCGCAAGCCCCGCCAGCAGCGCGACCGCGACAGAAAGCAGTATTTCCATAATTTTCTCTCTTTTCGTATATAAAGCGCCGCTTTGTCGAATAAAGACTTTCCGGCGCTTGCATTTTTGGTGTTATTATTCTTATTATATTCCGTCAAAGCGCGTATTTCAAGCGATAAATTCTACAAAAATCGCGCCTTGTGCATAATAATAATGGAACTTTTCACAAAGCAAATTGCAAAAAAACTATTGACACGAACTTTTGGCAGAGGTATAATTAAATGTAATTTTTTGCACGAAAGGGGCATTTTTATGGAAAGACTCATTGGCACAGTTTCTCGCGGCGTTCGCGCGCCGATCATCCGCGCCGGGGACGATATCGCCTCCATAGTTGCGGAAAGCGTTCTCAAAGCCGCCGAGTCCGAAAACATCCCGTTCAGGGATAAAGACGTCGTAGCCGTTACCGAAGCGGTCGTGGCGCGTTCACAGGGCAACTACGCTAACACAGCGCAGATCGCCAAGGACATTCACGCCAAGTTCCCGTCGGGCGAATTCGCCGTCATATTCCCCATACTTTCGCGCAACCGCTTTTCCGTTTGCTTAAAAGGAATAGCTTCCGGCGCAAGGAAAATATACCTCATGCTCAGCTATCCTTCCGATGAAGTCGGCAACCACCTTATAGATATGGATTCGCTTGACGCCAAGGGCGTAAACCCCTGGAGCGACGTCCTCACCGAAAAACAGTACCGCGACTATTTCGGCATAGTAAAGCACCCGTTCACCGGCGTCGACTACGTCGAATTCTACCGTGACCTTATCAGCTCCTGCGGCTGCGAAGTCGAAGTCATACTCGCAAACGATTGCCGCAGCATACTCAAATACACCAAAAACGTTCTCTGCTGCGACATTCATACCCGCGCGCGCACCAAGCGCTTGCTTCTGGCTTCCGGCGCCGAAACGGTTTATTGCCTCGACGAGATCATGACGTCTTCTGTTGACGGCAGCGGTTTCAACGACAAGTTCGGCCTTCTCGGCAGCAACAAAGCCACCGAAGACACAGTCAAGCTCTTCCCGCGCGATTGCGCTCAGGTGGTGGAAAAAATAGCCGCCATCCTCAGGTCCGCCACCGGCAAGAACATAGAAGTGATGATCTACGGCGACGGCGCGTTCAAGGATCCCGTGGGCAAGATCTGGGAACTCGCAGATCCCGTGGTTTCGCCTGCTTATACTCAGGGGCTCGAAGGCAAACCCAACGAACTCAAGCTCAAATACCTTGCCGATAACGATTTTGCTTCGCTTTCCGGCGAGGCGCTCAAGAATGCGATCAAGGAACGCATCAGCCACAAGGACGCCGACCTTGTCGGGCAGATGGTATCGCAGGGGACGACACCGCGCCGCCTCACCGACCTTATCGGTTCGCTGTGCGATCTCACGTCCGGTTCGGGCGACAAAGGCACGCCTATCGTCTGGATCCAGGGCTATTTCGATAACTACACCATGTAAAACGTCTTCGACGTAAAAAATCCCACCGCGCCGTGACCGGCGCGGTGGATCTTTTTTTACACGTTATTTGTTGAATATTGAATTGATTTCGGCTATATCCCGTTTCAGGTTGGCAAAGCTCTGCGTAACGCCCAATACGTTTTCTTCGATCCCTTCGAACTCCAGCGAAACGAACCCGTCATAGCCGGATGAACGGATATTGTAAAGGATCTGGAAAACGGGCACGTCGCCCTGACCGTAGATGGTCGCGCGGCGGAAATTGCCGGCGCGCGTCCTGCCCCATCCGAAGCCCGGATCGCGTTCTTTGCCGGAACGCCAGAAGCAGTCTTTTGCGTGCACGTGCGAAATAAACGGCAGCAGCTTGGATACCGCGACCGCGCAATCTTCGTCGACTCCGCCGAAATTGCCTATATCGCACAAATACCTGTAGTTGGGGTGGTTGACCGCGTTGAACACCGCAAGCATGCGGTCGCTGTCCTGTACCAGGCGGCCGTGATTTTCCGAACAGGTCGTCACGCCTTTGCTCTGAGCGTATTCCGCCACTTCGCGTATGGCGGCGGCGACGGTGGGAAGCACCGCGTCAAAAGTCTGCGGACCTTCATAGCCCGCGTAAAAACCGGCGGTGATATCGTGCCGCATAAGCTTTATGCCGGCCGCGGCCGCGGCGTCCACGTGGCGTTCCACGCGGCGTATCTCGTAGATAGGATCTTTTTGGAAAAAGTTCGCGCCGGTGGTATAGATCGGCGTCTCGAGCCCCACGTTGTGCGCGTAGTCCGCAAGCTCGCAGGCGCGTTCTTCAAGCGTCATGCTTTCGGGTTTGCTGTCGTCAAGGACGAATTCGACTCCGTCTGCGCCGAGCTCTTTTATTTTGTCTATCACGTCGAACATCGTCCAGCCGGAATTCATCATCCGCCAGAACGAATATGTGGAAATACAGGTCTTCATAAAGCGTCCTCCTTAAAGCAAGACCTCTTTGCCGGCGCGTGCGGAATCGTAAATGCCGTTGAGCATCTTCTGCATGGTGAGCGCCTGGTCGATAGGGTAGACTACGTCTTTTCCGTTGAGGACACAATCGGCAAAATGCGAAAGTTCGCGCTCGAACTTGCCGTTTTCCTGACCTACGTTAATAACGTCGTCCGAAAGGAAGCCGTTGCGTTCGCCGTATATCGTAAGCGGCGAAAGGTTGGCGCCTGCTTTTGTGCCGAAAATCTGAGTGTCGCTGTGCGGAGCGCCGTTGATAGCCCAGCTCGCTTCAAAGAGCAGCGAAGCGCCGTTTTCAAAGCGTATTATGCCGTTGCCGGAATCTTCGGTGTCGAATTTGTTATCGGGGCAGGGAGTACCGTGCCAGCGGTCGACGCCTTTGGTCCGGTAATCGCCTATATAGCTGTAAGTGCAGGCGGAAACGCTTACGGGTCTGGGGCAGCCCATAAGATACCAGGCGGCGTCTATGCCGTGCACGCCTATATCTATAACGGGACCGCCGCCCGCGGTCTTAAGGTCGGTGAACCAGCCGCTGGGCGTCCCGCGGCGGCGCACGTAAGCGGTCTTGGCGCAGTAAACTTCGCCGAACTCGCCGCGTTCGTACATATCGTGCAGATACATATTGGCTTTGCCGAATCTTCCCGGTACTGCCAGCATGAATTTTACTCCGGCTTTTTCGACCGCGTTCTTAATGCGCAAGCCCTCTTCCACGCTGACCGTGAGCGGCTTTTCGCATATAACGTGCTTACCCGCGTTGGCGGCTGCAACAGATACGGGAGCGTGCCCGTTGTTCCAGGTGCAGACGTCGACCGCTTCGATATCCGCGGAAGCGAGCATTTCTTCCACGCTGCCGTAGTATCTGGGTATGCCGAACTGTTCGGCGGCCTTGCGGGCGCGGTCTATGTCAAGGTCTGCTATTGCGCAGACTTCGGCGTTGTTGATGTTCCTGTAGGCGGGCAGGTGAGCATTGCAGGAAATGTTGCCCGCGCCGACTACGCCTATTTTCAGTTTTTCCATGATAAAAGACCTCTTTTTATTGCTTTATTTTTTCTTGCGCATAAAAACGAACGCACATACAGCGCAGATCACGACTGCTGCGCCGACGATCACCCACACGAGCGGGAAACCGCCGCCGTTCTCGGCGGGTTCGGAACCTTCCGCGGCGCTTTCAGCGGTGCTTTCCGTGCCGGAAGCCGGCTCTGCGGCGTCATCGTCGAGCACGATCTTTACAGTCACTGTCTCGCGCTTGTTTTCCATATCTTCGCCGGAATACGAAACGGTCACTGTCAATTCGGTCTCGGCGGCGGCGGAGGCGTTAGGCTTGAGTACGAGTTCAAGGATGTTGCCCTTGACTTCGGTCGGTTCCGCAAAGGCGCACACGGCGGGGTGGAGCTTGTTTTCGTCCTGCTCCATGGCTTGCATAAGAAGGGGAGCGGAATCGGAATCTTCGTCAAACAGCCAGACGCTGTCCACATAATCGTAGCCGTCAACGGGCTCGAGCCGGATCCCGCAGGAAGTGAGCTCGCCGGCGTCTGCACAGTAGACTATCCTTACATTTTCGCCGGGCTTGACGTGAAGCTCGGGCTCGGAAGCGTAAAACGGTTCGGCGGCGAAAACGCCGAAAACGAGCAGCGCTGCCAAAAGTGCTGCAGTCGCAGCGGATACAAAACGTTTCATATTGATTACCTCTTTATTATTATAGCTTTGTTGAGCTTGATATGATTTTACCATATCGGCGGACAGATGTCAATAGGTTTGGAACGGCGGGCCGGCTTTTTTGCCGGGCGGCAAAGAAAGAACGCCCCGAAAGCGCTTGGCTTTCGGGGCGTTTGTTGTTTTATGCTTTTGAACTATGCGTCAGAGTTATTATTTGGATTTTTTAACTATGACAGCACCGCCGAGAGCGATAACAGAGACGATAGCAAGAGCTATGAAGCCGGCGTCGCCGCTCTGAGGAGGCAGTTCTTCGGAAGAATCTTCAACGGGTTCTTCGGAGGATTCATCTTCGGAGGGTTCTTCGGAGGATTCTTCGGTAGCTGCGGGCCATTCGACTTCGACTTCTTCTATGTCGAGCTGGTCGCCGGTCTGAGGATCGTATATAACGAGAGTGAGGACAGCTTTGAGGCCGTCGGCAGGAACGTCTTCAACGTTGACAGCGCACCGGAATGCTTTGACAACGTTTACAACGTCAGCGTAAGTGACGGGGCCGGAGTAACCGACAGTAGCGAGAACGCTTTCTATAACTTTGAACTGTTCGTTGGCTTTGACTTCGAGGTCGGCTTCAGAAAGAGCGCCGCCGAGCCATTCGTATTCGCCGTACTGACCGTACAGGAACACTTTGGTGTTGTCGAGATCATGGTCGAAAGAAAGGAGGAAATCGCATTCGTAATCTGCGTATTTGCCGGGTTCTTCATCAAGAGCTTCGAAGAGATATGCTGCGTATACATCCTTGGGGATGGAGTCAAGATCTTCTATCTCGGTGACTTTTGCCTGAGGAACGTGGTCGTCTTCGGAAGGTTCTTCAGAGGGTTCTTCAGAGGGTTCTTCGGAAGGCTCTTCGGAGGGCTCTTCAGAGGGTTCTTCGGAAGGTTCTTCAGAAGGTTCTTCGGAAGGAGCTTCGGAGGGCTCTTCAGAAGGAGCTTCGGAGGGTTCTTCACCTTTAACGGTGATCTCAACGGGGATGACAACGGGGTCGCTGCCTTCGTTGGAAACGGTAACGTTGACGGTGTAAGTGCCAGCGGTCTCACCGGCGGTGAGAGTGAGCTTGAGAAGCACGCCGTTAAGAGTCTGAGCAGCATCGTAAGCAAGAGCGGCGGGTTCTACCGTGCCGTCTTCTTTGGTGGTCATGGGGGTCTTAAGTACCGGTTCGATCCCAGCGTCTTCGTCGGCGATGGTAGCGGTGACGAATTTGCCGCTGACATAGGTAAGGCCTTCGGGGATTTCGGCTTTGACGCCTACAGCTTTGACGCTGGCGTTGTTAACGTTGACGGATATGACAACGTTTGCGCCGGGGTCGACTTCTGCGTTATCAGCTTCTGCGGTGAAGGTTTCTACAGCAGAAACGACGAGTGCGCAGAACGCGCTCATAACGAGAGCGACTGCAAGCACGAGAGACAAGAATTTCTTCATGTTTACAACTCCATTTCTTTATTTTTTTTTTGAGTTTTCTCCATCTCTTTGCGTACAAACGGAGTAGCGTATATTGCTGCGCGTTGGTGGTTTTCGGCGCGTTCAACACGCCGAAATATACGATACCACGTCTATACACGGCTTATTCTATCACAATGATCGCCGAAAGTCAAGAAAAAAAAGCAAAATGATGAAAATAAATTGAACAAATTTGCCAATATGTGTATATTATATTCTAAAAGAGCGCGCGTTTGTCAGCCCGCGACCGTTCTGACGCCGAAAACTCTGTTGAAAAATCTGCGCGACGGAACGGGGTCCACAAATTCGGCGGCGCCGCGTTCGGGACCGCCGATGCCGCGCAGCGTGATGCGCCGGAAATACTCGCCGGCACGCCCGCCGTAGAACACAAGATAAGCAAAATCCACGCCGGCTTTTCTCACTGTCGAAGCGTACGCTCCGGCGCGGCGCGCAAACTCCGCGTAGTCGACGTATGCGCTGATATACACGGAAAATACCATGTTGCGCGGTCCGGCGGAACCGGAAAACACGTTGACTGTCTTTTCGGAGACCACCTCGAACTTGCCGTCGGGGTATTCGGCGCGCAGCGCCGCCACGATCGCGGCGCGCGTTTCCGCCATGGCGCTCTTTTCAACGTAGGCGCGGAACGCGTCGCGGACGCTCCCGTCTTCGTAACTCACCCTGTATTTTTGCGATACGTCTCCGCGCGGCGAGATCTCGGCGTAAAAGCTGCGTTCAAGCACGTCGTAACGCAGACCTGAAACGGTGCAGTCTTCATCGCCGTAGGTGTCGGAAATGTAGTTGAAGATCCCGGCGTCGCTTTCGCTTGCCGCAAACGGACTGCCCAGCGCCGCCGCGTGCGGGATCGCGGTAAACATAATCAGCAATACGCCCGCTATTACGCTCCACGCTTTTTTGCCGGCTATCAGCTCCGCCGCGTAATGGCACACCGCTGCGCACAGCGCGCAAAGTACCGCGCATACGGCGCTGCGGACGGTACCGCCGCCGTAAAAGCTGTTCAGCAAATATCCGCACGCCGCAAACACGACCGCCTTTGCCGCTGCGTTCGCCTTAACAAAGCCGCTCGCCGCCGCTATGGGGATGAGCAGCATGAACGAACTGTATTTTCCGAGTGGCGGCGACGTGACGTACCCCGCCGCGAACGCGAGCAGACACATCAACACAACGTTTACATAATATTTGATATCGGCTTTTGCTTTTTTCATATCAATCCTCCGTAACGTTGTATGGGTTGGAAAGCTTGATAAGCAGTTCCGTGTTGTCGTCTTTCTGATATTTGTTGTTGCGCACAAACCCGCATTTGCGGCATTTGTGGGTGATGACGAACCCCTTTTTGCCGTCGGTGCGCACGCCTACCGGCGCCATTATCCCGCGGCAGTCGCTTGCGCGGTCGCCGGGATTCACGTCCACGTGCAGCGAGCAAAGGCAGTACGGGCAGTGATTGCGCGACGAATACCCAAGCTCCGGGACGGTGCGCCCGCAGTTGGCGCAGACGAACGATTCATCCTTTTTTGTGAAAAGCGTGTTTTCCATATAGCTCCGTTGAAAATATTTACAAATTATACTGTACTTTTTCTTTCAAAAGTATTATAATACTAAACTGTGAACTTTTCAAGGGGGTAAACGTATGAGCAAGAATAAATTCACCGATTGCCGGCTCGGAACTGTCGGCGGTCAGGCGGTGATGGAAGGCGTTATGATGAAATCGCGTTCCGATATGGCTGTCGCGGTCAGGAACGGCAAAGGGAATATAGTCGTCCGCACCAGGAAAGTCACTTCCGTCAGGGAAAAATTCAAACCTTTCGGCTGGCCCGTGATCCGCGGCATAGTCAATTTTATAGAAATGCTGATCCTTTCGTATTCCACGCTGACCGTTTCCATGGAAATGGCGGGGCTCGACGGGGTCGAAGCGGAATCGAAATTCGACAAATGGCTGGAAAAGCATCTCGGCAAGCATATCCTCACCATAGTGGGCGTAATAGGCGGAGTGCTGGGCGTGGCGCTGGCGCTGCTTCTGTTCATGTTCGTGCCTTACTGGCTCGCCAAGCTGATAAACGATCACCTGTTTGCTCTCGGCTGGGCGTTTTCGCTCGTCGAAGGGCTGTTCAAGATATGCCTTTTCATTTCTTATCTCGCGCTCGTTTCGCTTATGCCGGATATAAAACGCCTGTTCAGGTATCACGGTGCCGAGCATAAATCCATTTTCTGCTACGAAAAAGGTCTTGAACTCAACGTGGAAAACGTGCGCGCTCAAAAGCGTTTCCATCCGCGCTGCGGAACGTCGTTCATTTTTGTGCTGCTTGCTCTTTCCATAATTGCGGGGTCGTTCATCCCCAGCGATATAGGTTATCTGCGCATACTGCTCAAGCTGGCGGTGCTGTTCCCCGTCGTGGGGCTCGGCTATGAATTCATCCGTTACGCCGGCAAGCACGAAAACATAGTCACCCGCGTACTTTCCGCGCCAGGCCTGTGGATGCAGCGCATCACCACAAAGGAACCGGACGACAGTATGATCGAAGTCGCCATAGTTTCGGTGAAATCCGCTCTCCATAGTGAATTCCCGGAATTCGAGATCCCTTACGAAGAAAAAGCCGGCGAAACAAAGTCCGCCGAAAACGCGGACACTGAAGAAAAAGAACAAAACGGAGCTGCCGATGACAACGATAGGTGAATACCGCATAAGCACACAGAACAATCTTAAGCAACTGTTCGGCGACGAAGCTCCGCCGCTTTGCGACATTCTCATGTGCCACTACATGAACATCGACAGATCTGAGCTCATACTCAAAGCCGACGAAGAGCTTCCCGAAGAGATAATATTCAAAATGAACGACGCGATCGACAAGCTCGGTTACGGCGTCCCGGTCCAGTACATAATAGGCAACTGCTGGTTCTACGGGCAGAAAATATACGTCGGCAAGGGGTGCTTCATCCCGCGCGCGGATACCGAAACGCTCGTTCAGGCGGCGCTGCCGTGCATACCGCAGAACGGCGTATTTGCGGATATATGTTCCGGAAGCGGATGCATTTCGGCTGCGATAGCCGCGTCCCGCAAGGACGTGAAAGGGTACGCGCTGGAGCTTTCGTATAAGGCGCTGCCGTATACCGAACGCAACACCGAAGAATTTCCCGGTATCGAAGTGCTGAGGTTCGACGCGCTCGACGAAGACGATTACCGGGCGCTACGCGAACGCGTTCCCGAAGGCGTGGACGCGATCGTCTGCAACCCGCCTTATATCCGCGAAAGCGATATAGATTTTCTGCAGCAGCAGCTGCAGTACGAACCGCGTACCGCGCTCGACGGCGGCGAGGACGGCTTGCGTTATTACCGCACGGTGACCGAGCTTTCGGAGCTGCTTCTTAAACCGCACGGAACGCTGCTTTACGAGGTCGGCTGCGGTCAGGCGGGCGACGTTTCCGCAATTATGGCTCAGTTCGGCTACAAGACCGCCGCGGTCAAAGATTTTAACGGCATAGAACGCGTAATTTTGGGTAAAAAATATTGACAAGAGCGAAAAAGCATACTATTATATTATAGTAATGCTTTTTTCAGTCCGCGCCGTGCGCGCGGGCGCGGAGAATAAAATGGAAGAGATTGTTTCCCGAACGAACGGGCGCATAAAGCAGGCGGCTTTCCTTGCAGAACGGCGCGAGCGCGAACGCCGCCGCATGTTCTGCTTTGAAGGCGTGCATCTTTTGGAAGAATATCTTAAAAGCGGCAGGTCGCCCGCCGAGCTTTTCGTCACGCGCGAAGCGCTGGAAAGATACGGCGAGCTGCTCGGACCGCTTTCCGGCGCCGTGTCTGTCGTAAGCGAAAGCGTCTACGGGCGCCTCAGCGCCGAACGTTCGCCTCAGGGGATCTTTTGCGTAGCAGAATATCTGGACAACGTAAAAGAAAACGTACCGCTTCCCGGCGGCAGCGTCATACTTGAATCCGTGCGTGACGCGGGCAACCTGGGCGGTATAATACGCACCGCCGCCGCGCTCGGCATAAACTGCGTGGCTTTAAGCCGCGACTGCGCGGATGTTTATTCATACAAGACCGTCCGCGCCGCCATGGGCGCGCTGTTCGTAAGCGATATCGTCGTGCTCGACGACACCGTGTCGGCGGTAAGGTCGCTTATGAGCGAAGGCAAAAACGTTTACGCCGCGTGCCTTTACGGCGAAACGCGTGAACTCGGCGGTTTCGCGCTTAAAAAAGAAGATTCGTTTGTTTTCGGCAACGAGGGCGCCGGCGTCAGCGAAAAGCTCGCGTCCGCCTGCACCTCAAGAGTCATCATCCCCATGTCCGGAAGGACGGAAAGTCTCAACGTCGCCGCCGCGTCGGCGGTGATAATGTGGGAAATGGTGCGCAGCCGTGGATAAAGACGTCTATTACGTTTGGCTCGCGCAGGCACTCGGCACCGGCAGCCGCGCCGCGGGCGAGCTTCTGCGCAGGTATTCCTCTGCGGAGCAGATCTATTCGCTCGACGAATATCCTTCAGAGCTACGCATTTCCGCCCGTCAGCTCCGCGCATTGTGCGACAAAGACCTTACGTCGGCGCTTTCGGTGATCGAACGCTGCGCAAAGCTCGGGGTTAAGGTGCTCGGCTATTACGACGCGCTTTTCCCGGAACGTCTGCGCGCCATAAACGATCCGCCGGCGGCGCTGTACTGCCGCGGAAACATAAGGGATCTCAACCCCGAATACCTCGTGTCGGTGGTCGGCACGCGCTCCATGACCGAATACGGCGGCAAAATAACCGAATATTTCGCCGGTGAATTCGCTTCCGCCGGCGCCGTGGTCGTCAGCGGGATGGCCGCCGGCATAGACGCCGCCGCTCACCGCGGCTGCCTTGCGCACGGCGGGTACACCGTTGCCATACTCGGCACGGCGATAGACCGCGCGTACCCTCCGGAAAACGAACAGCTATACTATTCCATAGTGAACAAGGGCATGGTCATCAGCGAATACGCGCCCGGCAGCGAATACGTCCGCAACTGTTTCCCAAAGCGCAACCGCCTTATCGCCGGTATATCCAACGCCACTCTCGTAACCGAGGCGGGCGAACATTCCGGTGCGCTGATCACGGCAAAGGACGCCATAATGCAGGGCAAGGAAGTCTATGCGCTCCCCGGCCTTTCCGGCAGCAAACAGTCAGTAGGGACCAACACGCTGCTGCAAAAAGGCGTGCGTCTGGCGTACAGGCCTTCCGACGTGCTCGCCGCCGCCGAACTGCTGTATCCGGATAAGATCCGCATCACCGCAGAATCTTACCGCACCGAACGCAGCGCGGATATGATCCCGTCTCATCACGCCGAAACGCGCGTTTCACCCGCTACCGGCGTGGAGGAGGTCCATACGGTCTATTCTTACGAAAAGATCGGCAAGCTCGAACCCGACGAAGTCACCGTTGTCATGGCGCTCAAGGGCTCCGGCGGCGGGCTTTTCACAGACGAAGTCGTTTCGGCAAGCGGTCTGGACGCAGGCACGGTCATGTCCACGCTAACCGTGCTGGAAGTTTACGGCGTGGTATCGCAAAAAAACGACGGGCGCTACGTGCTCGTCTGATATATCGTCAGCACCCATTCCACCTAAATACAGGAGTATATCGCATGAATAACGCACTCATCATCATCGAGTCACCCAACAAGATCCCCGCGATCAAAAGCTTTTTGGGCAAGGGCTACAAGGTCGCCGCTTCGGTGGGCCACGTCCGCGACCTTCCCAAGAGCAAGCTCGGTATAGATATCGAAAACAATTATGAACCGCAGTATATAAACATACGCGGCAAAGGCGAAATAATAAATCAGCTCAAAAAGGACGCCAAAAAAGCAGACGTCGTTTATCTGGCGACCGACCCTGACCGCGAAGGCGAAGCGATAAGCTGGCATCTCGAACAGGCGCTGGGGCTGGATCCTGCCAAGACCAAGCGTATCACGTTCGGCGAAGTGACCAGATCCGCGTTCCGCGAAGCGCTCAAAAACCCGCGCGGTATAGATATGAACCTGGTCAACGCGCAGCAGACGCGCCGCATACTCGACCGTCTCGTCGGCTACAAGATATCGCCGTTTTTGTGGGAAAAGATCGAAAGCGGTCTTTCGGCG
>CACYCI010000027.1 GCA_902772845.1 uncultured Ruminococcus sp. | reverse complement strand
TTCGTGTTTCGATTTTAAGTCTTTGACGAGGTTGATAACAGAGACGGCAAACTCAAGGGACTGATCGCGGAGTTTTGATTCTGACATAACCGTTTCCTTTCTGTGAAGTTTGCCCTGCGGGCAAGTGAAGCAAAGTGAAGTATGCCGCTTTGCGGCAAGTGAAGTTAAGTGTTTCGCCGGTATCGTGCCGAAGGCACACTTCACGCGCGAAGCGCACTTCACGTCCGAAAGACACTTCACGTTCCGCGTTAGCGGAACACTTAGTTGAAAAGCCTCGCATTCGCGAGGCTTTTCTGGTGGGGGAAGGTGGATTCGGACCACCGAAGGCATCGCCAGCAGATTTACAGTCTGTCCCCTTTGGCCACTCGGGAATTCCCCCATATAAATATATAAAATTGGAGCTGGTGAAGGGAGTTGAACCCCCAACCTGCTGATTACAAATCAGCTGCTCTGCCATTGAGCTACACCAGCAGACACTTTTCTTGACAGCTTGTAAAGTATATCACATCTTTTTGCGCTTGTCAACACTTTTTTTGCAAAAAATATTTTCGTTTTGTCCTCTTTCCGGGTCGCGGGCGTTTTATTCCGCGCGGGCAGGCGCCGGGCGGTTTAGTTTTCCTTCGCCGCGGCGCACGCCTTATTTGCTATTGCTTTTTCGGGCGGCGTCGGTTATAATAAATACGATATTATTTACGGAGGAAAACGCGTGTGGCTGAATTCGATTACGATCCCGAAGTCATAGAAGGCACCGTGGAAGAAATAGTCTTTGCAAACGACGTCAACGGCTACACTGTTTGCGTTATAGATCACAAAGGCGAACCTGTGACCGTTGTAGGGATCATTCCTTATCTTTCGGAAGGCGAGCATATCAAAGTGACCGGCACGTGGCAGGTCCACCCCACTTTCGGCAGACAGTTCCGCGCCACCGCTTTCGAAAAAGAGCTCCCTCAGGACGAAGATGCGGTCTGCCGTTATCTTTCATCCGGCTCTGTCCGCGGCGTCGGACCTGTCACCGCAAGGCGTATAGTCGACCGTTTCGGCACCGACACGCTCGACGTGCTCGAAAACCATCCCGAATGGCTGGCGGAGATCCGCGGCATCACGCTTGCGCGCGCAAAAGCCATAGGTGAATCCTTCTGCGCGCAGTTCGGCGCAAGGGAAGCCATGATATTTCTGAATTCCTATTTCGGCCCGGCGCTTTCCATACGCATTTACAAAAAATACCGCTCCGCCGCGCCGGATATCATCCGCGCCAACCCGTACCGTCTGTGCGACGACGTCCCTGGAGTCGGCTTTGCCAAGGCGGATAAAGTCGCTCATGAGCTGGGGTTTGCCCAGGATTGCCACGAACGCCTTGAAGCCGGCGTAAAGCACGCGCTTATGAACGCCGCGTACGGCGAAGGACATTGTTACCTTCCGTACCCCGAGCTTGCGGCCATAGCGTGCCGCACGCTCCAGTCGGACCGCGCCGGTATAGACGCCGCGCTCGGTTCGTGCGTGGCGCAGGGGAGTATCGTACTCACATCTATGGAAGGCCATGACGTCTACGCGCTCGCCGCCATACATTCCGCCGAACGCTACGTCGCCGCCAAGCTGTTGCTTCTCAAGGAAAACCGCATGCCTTTTGCGCTGGAGGGAGTCAGGGAGCAGATCGCCTTGTCCGAAAAAAAGCAGAAGATCGATTACGACGAACGCCAGATCTACGCCATTGAATCCGCGGTCAACAGCGGTGTGAGCATAGTCACCGGCGGCCCCGGCACCGGCAAGACCACCGTTATAAACGCCATAATAGATATATACGAATCGCTCGGCATAAAATATATGCTCGCCGCGCCCACCGGCAGGGCGGCAAAGCGAATGACCGATGCCTGCGGCAAGGAAGCAAAAACGATCCACCGCCTGCTCGAGGCCGCGTATTCCGAAGAAGGTGTTTCGGTTTTCGGCCGCAACGAGGAAGACCCGCTCGGCGCCAAGGCGTATATAATAGACGAAACTTCAATGGTGGACGTTTTCCTTCTGGAAGCGTTGCTGCGCGCGCTGAAGAACGACGCGATGGTGGTGTTCATAGGCGATTCCGACCAGCTTCCTCCGGTAGGGCCCGGAAACGCGCTCAACGATATGATCGAAAGCGGGCTTTTCCGCGTCACGCGGCTGGAGCATATTTTCCGTCAGGCGGAAATGTCGCTCATAGTAGTCAACGCTCATCGCATAAACGAAGGCAAAATGCCCGAAATACGGCGCAGAGACGGCGATTTCTTCTTTATGGAACGCCGCGACCCGGCGGCGTTGAAAGCGTTAGTGTGTTCGCTTTGCGCCGAACGGCTGCCGACCGCTTACGGGTTCGACCCGCAAAGCGATATACAGGTGATCTCGCCCACCCGCCGCGGAGACTGCGGCACTGTCGAACTCAACCGCGCGCTGCAGGAATCGCTCAACCCGCATTCCGGCTCCAAGCGTGAAAAACGGCTTCACGACTGCATATTCCGCGAAGGCGACAAAGTCATGCAGATACGCAACAACTACGACCTCGTTTGGGAAAAAGGCCGTGAACGGGGCGAAGGAATATTCAACGGCGATATAGGACGGGTGACGCGGGTCGATACCCGGGACGAGCTTTTTATAATAGATTTCGACGGCAGGGTATGCGAATACGATTTTTCGCTCGCAGACGATCTGGAACTCGCATACGCCGTCACCGTGCATAAATCGCAGGGGAGCGAATACCCGGCGGTGATAATACCGCTCTTGCAATGCCCGGTGCCGCTTATGACGCGAAATTTGCTTTATACGGCTGTCACGCGCGCAAAGTCGCTGCTCATTGCCGTGGGCGACGCGCACGTTATGGCGATGATGACTCAAAACGAAAAGAAAGCGCTGCGCTTTACTGCGCTGCCGTATATGTTCGCTAACTTAAATGTAAAAACGGAGGATGAACTATGAAACGCAACACCTATACTTTCAGAGGCGGAGCTCTGAGTTATACCGTCGAGCTTTACGCTCACGGCGCGTCGGTCGTATCTATGCGTGACACGGCTGCCGGCAGAACGCTGTTTTCGGGCAAAAAGCCGGTCTTTACCGCGTACTTCACAAATCTTGAAAACGGCGAAAGGTTCGGCATATCTTCCGAAAACAAATGGAAAAGCGTAAGCTGCCACGACGGAACGCTCACTTTTTCGTCGCCCGAAGGCGCTCCCGGCGTCAAGGTGATCATAAGCTGCGCCGGCGGTGAAGAGTCGCTTGTATTCCGCACGCAGGTGATAAATACCGAAAAGAACGTTTCGGCGTACGAAATATCGCATCCGTCGCTGTATTTCGACAAAAACAAAAACACGCGCTTCTTCTACCCGTACGGCAGCGGCGAAACGAAGCCGTCGACGATAAAAGACGGCTGGAACGCCAAATGGTCGTACCCTTCGTACGGCGCTTCCATGCAGTATCTTTGCTTTTATAATACCGCCACGCGCCGCGGCGTCTATTACGGACTTCACGATCCGGCGCCCGCCGCCAAATCGCTTATAGTCCGCACCCTTCCCAACGAAAAAGCAGTACTGTTCAAATCCAGCCAGGTGCTTTCAGGAATAAAGAGCGGCGGCAATTCGCAGTCGCTTTGCGGCGTTTGCGTCATGCGCGCTTTCGACGGCGATTGGTACGACGCGGCTCAGATCTACCGCGAGTTTGTCGAAAGCTCGGCTCAGTATTGTCCCGATTACGGCGAACACGGCAGAAACGGCATCCCTCAATGGCTGCGCGACACCGATTGCTGGTTCAACACGCGCGTGCTCGACGACGGCGATTTTGCCGACGACGTTATCGCCCAGGCAAAGGTGCTGGGCGTGAACCCGGCGATACATCTTTATTACTGGCATCAGATCCCGTTCGACAACGATTATCCTCATTATTTCCCAATGCGAAAAAACGTGCTGCCCGGGCTCAAAAAGCTGCACGAAGCGGGAATAAAGGTCATGCCGTATATAAACGGGCGCCTTTGGGATACCCGCGACCGCGGGACCGAGGATTTTGAATTCACTCCGGTGGCAAAGCCGTGGGCGACAAAGGATTATTCCGGCGAGCCCATAACCGAACAGTATTCCTCCAAGGAATCCGACGGCAGCAAGGTCACGCTCGCGGTCATGTGCCCTTCCGCCACGCTTTGGCAGGACAAGGTGGCGTCCATTGTCGAAAAGCTGTTCGAGACCGGGTTCGACGGCGTGTATATAGACCAGATCGCGGCGGCGGAAGCCAAACCGTGTACCGACAGATCCCATAATCATCCCGCCGGCGGCGGCGAATGGTGGTGCCGCGCATACAATACCATGCTCGAGCGCATAGCCCGTACAAAGCCCGCCGACCGCGCGCTGACCACCGAATGCACCGCCGATCCGTTCATGCCGCATCTTGACGGATATCTTACCTGGATCTGGATCAAAAATGATCAGGTCCCGGCGTTCCCCGCAGTTTTTTCCGACAAAGTCGTTATGTTCGGCACCGATTTCCGCGCTTTAGGCAAAATGGATTACGATCTGTTCGGCGTGCTCGACGAAGTCGGCGTGCGTATCTTTTCGGCGCAGTCGTTCCTTTTCGGTCAGCAGATGGGCTGGATGACTCCGGAGCTGTTCTCACGTATGCCTCAGCGTGATTTTTACGTCAAGCTCGTGCGCGCCCGCGCAGGAGTCAGGCATTATTTCAACGAAGGCCGTATGCTCCGTCCGCCGGTGATCTCCGACGACGGCGAAAAGCTCATACTCACAAAATGCCGCGAAGCTTACGGCGGTTATGTGGAAAGCCCCAGCGTCAACGGCGCGTTCTGGATGCACAAGCCCACCGGCAAAAAATGCCTTATGTTCACCAATTCGTCGGTCAAAGAAGTGAACGCGCTCATAAAATGCGAGCTTCCCGACGGCGAATATAAGCTGCAAGGCGATCTCGGCGGAACGCTGACTGTAAGTAACGGCGCCGCTTCGCTGAGACTCCCGCCGCTTTCATTAGTATATACGGAGGTCTGAAACTTAAAATGGAACTCAGATATCACCGCGACCACAGGTCGCTCCACATAAACTGTCTGCCGCCGCGCGCGTATTATATCCCGTACGAAACCCCCGAAAAAGCCAAAGCGGGCGGCCGCGATTCGTCGGCGTACTTTTCGTCGCTGTGCGGAACGTGGGGGTTCGAATGGTTCGGGTGCGAAAAAGATCTGCCCGACATAACTTCTCCGGCGTTTGCCCCCAAAGACGTTTTGCCGGTTCCTTCGTGCTGGCAGGTGTTTTTAGGGCGCGGCTACGACGTCCCCAACTATACCAACATCACCTATCCGTTCCCGGTCGATCCGCCCAAGGTGCCAAAGGAAGACCCGTGCGGGGTGTACTGCCGCAAGTTTGAATGCCACCCCGGCGGAAAACGCGTGTATATCGTGTTCGAAGGAGTGGATTCCTGCTTTTACCTGTATATAAACGGAAAATTCGCCGCTTACAGCCAAGTCTCGCACTGCACTTCCGAAATAGACATAACCGATCTCGTCACAGAGGGCGAAAACGACCTTAAAGTGCTCGTGTTCAAGTGGTGCGACGGCTCGTATCTGGAAGATCAGGACAAATTCCGCCTTTCGGGCATATTCCGCGAGGTGTATCTGTTGTACCGCGAAGCGGGGCACGCCGGCGACATCTACGTCAGACCTGAGCTTTCCGAAGATATGCGTACCGCAAAAGTGAATATCGAATGCAACGTTCCGTATACCGCGTCGCTGTACGCTCCCGACGGTTCGGAAGTCCCGCTCGGCGATATAAAAGATCCGCTGCTTTGGACCGACGAGACTCCGCAGCTTTACAAACTTATACTTAAATGCGGCGGCGAATACATACCGTTCGATATCGGCTTCCGCACGATAAAGATCGAATCGCGCCGCGTGCTGATCAACGGGAAACCGGTCAAAGCCAAGGGCGTCAACCGCCACGATTCTCACCCCGTCAAGGGCTACGCAGTTTCCATGGAAGACATGGAAAACGACCTTAAAATAATGAAAGCCCATAATATAAACATGATCCGCACCAGCCATTATCCCAACGATCCGCGCTTTATGGAGCTTTGCGACAGATACGGCTTTTACGTCTGCGACGAAGCGGACCTCGAGACCCACGGGCTGCAGCTGGCGCTCAACTGGGATATGCTGACCGACAATCCCGAATGGGAACCTGATTATATGGACCGCGCTCAGCGTCTGCTCGAACGCGACAAGAACCATCCCTGCGTTATTATGTGGTCGGTGGGCAATGAATCCGGCATAGGGTGCAACCACGAAAGCATGGCGTGGTATTTTGCCACGCGTGACGGCACGCGGCTTATCCATTCCGAAGACGGTACGCGCCGCCGTGCAAAATACATCCATAAGGACCCCGAAAAAGCCGATTGCCGCTATGTGACAGTCGACAGCCGTATGTATCCTTCCGTATACGAAATAAAGCACGATTATCTTGACGACGAAAACAGCCGCAAGCCGTTTTTCCTGTGCGAGTATTCGCACGCCATGGGCAACGGCCCGGGCGACCTTTGGGATTATTGGGATCTTGCATATTCTGACGAACGCTTTTTCGGCGGATGCGTCTGGGAATTCTGCGATCATTCCGTGATCGATCAAAACGGGCATTATACCTACGGCGGCGATTTCGGCGACACACCCAACGACGCTGAATTCTGCGTGGACGGTCTGGTATATCCCGACCGCACGCCGCACACCGGGCTTTTGGAATACCGCAACGTGATCAAGCCGTTCTTCGCCGAATTCAACGACGGCGTGCTAAAGATCACCAGCCGCCGGTATTTCGCTTCGCTTTCAGATACTTACGCCATTTGGAGCGTGACCGATTCGGGCAGAAAAATGGCAAGCGGTATAATACCGGAACTCGATATCCCGCCGCAGGGCAGCGCCGAATATACGCTCGACGGCGCCGACGCGCGCGGCGATAAGGTGTATCTCACCGTAACGGTCAAGTCAAAGGCCGACGAGCACGAGATCGGGTTCGAACAGTTCCGGCTCGCTTCCGGCGAACGCACGCCGCTTTCGCTTACGCCTTCCGCGTTCAGACAGACCGAAAACGGTTTTGTTCGCGGAGATATACTTATAGACGCCGCGACAGCCATGCCCGTGTTGCCCGAAAGCGTTTCGCCCGCGCGTTTCACCGTGTGGCGCGCGCCGACCGATAATGACCGCAACGTCAAAAGCAGCTGGTACAAGGCGGGTTTCTTCGATGCGCGTACGCGTATGGTCAAACCTCTGCGGCAGAACGCAGACGGCACGCTCAGCTTTGAATTCGCGCACGGCGCTCCGCGCAAGCCCGCGGTCCGCGGCAAAGTGACCTACACGCCGTATATGGAAGGGGTAAAGGTGACCGTTTGCGCAAGCCGCAATACGCGCCTTCCCGTGCTGCCGCGATTCGGCATGGAATTCGAGCTTAAAAGCAGTTTTTCAAACGCGGTCTATTTCGGCATGGGGCCGTATGAAAGCTACGCCGACAAACGCCGCGCTTCCAAAATGGGGCTTTACGACACTACCGCTCAAAAGAATTTCGAACATTACGTCCGTCCGCAGGAAAACATGGCTCACGCCGACACCGAATATCTCGAAATAGGCGACGGCGAAAACGTGGCGGTCTTCATGCAGACCGAAAAGCCGTTCTCGTTCAATTTCAACGAATACGGCAGCCGCGCCATCACCGCGGCGGCTCACGACCACGAACTCGTCAAACCGGGTTTCAACGTGCTCAACGTCGATTACCGCCAGGACGCTATCGGCAGCAATTCATGCGGCCCAATGGCGGACGCGAAATACCGCTTCTTCGAAGAAGAGTTCACGTTCGAATTCGTCATCACGCATCTGTGAGGCGTTGCCCATGACAGATGTCTTAATAATAGCGGTCGGCAACGAAAAAGAAGAATACTACCGCGCCGCAATAGACGAATACGCCAAGCGGATCTCGGCGTTCGCGCGCGTCACCGTTCGTGAAATAAAAGAAAAACGCCTGCCGGAACGCGCCGCGGCCGGCGAAACGGCACGTGCGCTCGACGAAGAGGGAAAAGATATACTCGCTTCTCTCCCGAAAAGCTGCACGCTTTGCGCACTTTGCGTGGAAGGCAGGCAGCTTTCGTCCGAAGGCTTTGCGGAATTCATAGGCGATTCCGAGCTGAAAGGGCCGATCGCTTTTGTGATCGGGTCGAGCTGCGGACTTTCGCAAAACGTAAAGGACGCGGCGCAGCTCAAGCTTTCTTTTTCCAAAATGACCTTCCCGCACCGCCTTATGCGCGTGATCCTGTTCGAACAGCTCTACCGCGCTTTTTCCATACTGAACAACGGAAAATACCATAAATGACTTCGACCGCCTCTGCGCGGTATGCAAAGCGCCCCCGAGCAGGGCGCTTTGCGCGTATATCTGCGGTCATTTAGCACCGTTATATGCACGGATCGCTTATTTTTTTGCGTTTATCAAAAGATTTATTGACATTCGCCGACAGGAATGGTATAATTATCAATAATAAAAGTGTAATGATCAGGAGGAACAAAACAATGTCGCAAAAAACAAAAAAGCTGTTTTCAAGCTATATCTTCGACGGATTCCTGCTCGTGGCTCTCGGTGTCATAATGCTTATATGGACCGGCACTTATGACGTGCTCTGCTATATCATAGGCGGTGTGGCAGCGGCGCTCGGCGCGCTCAAGGTCGTTTCCTACATAATCAACAAAACGGGCGAACGCAAAGCGCTCAGCCTGCTTCTTGGCGTGGTGCTTTTCGCTTTCGGTCTGGCGCTCATTATAAGGCCGTCGTTCTTCACCACCATGTTCCAGGTCATAACGGGCGTCATCCTCGTTTACGGCGCTATCCTTATGCTTATCCATGCTTTCAAGCTGCGTAAGACCAAAGGCAGCATGTTTATCATGTCGCTCGTCTTCGCATTCATCACCATAGTGTTCGCGGTGCTCATCTTTATCGATCCGTTCGACCCCACGGCAAAGGCCAGAGTCATAGTCCACGCCGTGGCTCTCATAGTCGAAGGGCTCGCCATGATCGCAGTCCTGCACCAGATCAAGCCGGAAGACGAAAACAAGCTCGACAAGCCCGAAGAGTATCCTAAGCTCGAATCCGGCAACTGATATTTCAACTTAATAATACCGCGCCGCGGGTACGTTTTTGTCCCCGCGGCGGCGTTGTTTTTGCGTAACGATACAAACCGGGGGCGGCGTAAACAGTATGAAATACTATCTTGCAATAGATATAGGCGCGTCGAGCGGAAGGCATATAGTCGGCAGCAGTGACGGCGTCGGGATCATCACCGACGAGGTGTACAGGTTCCCGAACGGCGTCGTGGCGGTCGACGGGCACCTTACCTGGGATACAGACGCGTTGCTTTTGCATATCAGGCGCGGTATCGACGCCGCGCTCGAAAAATATCCGCAAATAGAATCGCTTTCCATAGATACATGGGGCGTCGACTACGTGCTGCTCAACGGCGGCGTTCAGGTCGCTCCCTGCTACGCCTACCGCGACTCGCGCACTTCCGCGGCTGTGGAAAAAGTCCATTCAAAGGTTCCTTTCGGCGAACTTTACGCGCATACCGGCATACAGTTCCAACCGTTCAACACCTTGTATCAGCTATACGCGGACAAAGAAAGCGGCCGCCTGGAAAACGCTTCGGATTTCCTTATGATGCCCGAATATTTCATTTACCGTCTGACCGGCGTCAAGCTGCACGAATACACCAACGCCACCACCGGCGGGCTCGTGAACGCGCGCACGCGCACTTATGACCGCGAGCTTATCGCGTCGCTCGGGCTGCCGCAAAAACTGTTCGGCGAGCTTTCCGCGCCGGGGACTTACGCCGGGGAATACAAGGGCATAAAAGTCGTGCTCTGCGCCACGCACGACACCGCTTCGGCCGTTGAAGGGATGCCGCTCGGCAAGGATTGCTTTTTCCTTTCTTCCGGCACCTGGTCGCTTTTGGGCGCGGTCATAGATTCCCCGCGCACCGACGCGCTCAGCCGCGAGCTGAATTTCACCAACGAAGGCGGCGTGGGCTATATACGCTATTTGAAGAATATAATGGGGCTTTGGATAATACAGAACCTTCAGAAACAGACAGGGTATTCGTTCGCCGAAATGGCGGATATGGCGCGATCGAGCCGCTATGAAAAGACCTTTGACGTCGATCTGCCGCGCTTCCTTTCGAGCTCGGATATGCGCGCAGAGGTAGTCGGCGAGCTCGGAGAAGGCGCGCTTTCGGACGCCGACGTTTTCAATTCGGTCTACCGTTCGCTTGCCCAAAGTTACGCCCGCGCAATAGCCGATCTGGAACGTGCGCTAGGCGAAAAGCGCCCCGCGCTCGTAATAGCCGGCGGCGGAGCAAAGAACGGCTATCTGAACGAACTCACGCGCGACCTCACCGGAAAAGTAGTGCGCGCCTATCCGGTAGAAGCTACCGCGATAGGGAATTTGAAAGTACAAATGGAGGCAGCAAAATGAGCTACAGCGAAGCAAAAAGAAGATACGCGTCCATAGGCGTGGACGCCGAAGAAGCCATCCGCAAACTGCGTTCCGTCCCGGTCGCACTGCATTGCTGGCAGGGCGACGACGTTCGCGGATTCGACACCGACCCCGAAAAGCCGCTCACCGGCGGAATACAGACCACCGGCAATTATCCCGGCAGAGCGCGCGACGTCGGCGAGCTTATGGAAGATATAGACAAGGCGCTTTCGCTTTGCCCCGGGACCAAAAAGATCAATCTGCACGCGTCGTACGCGGTCTTCACGCCCGAAAACGGCGGATGGGTGGACCGCGACAGACTGGAGCCGAAACATTTCAAGGTGTGGGCGGATTTCTGCCGCGAGCGCGGACTCGGAGCGGATTTCAACCCCACAATGTTTTCGCACCCCATGTGCGACCCGCTCACACTTTCTTCCCCAAACGAAAAGACGCGCCGCTTCTGGATCGACCACTGCAAGGCGAGCATCCGCATATCCGAATATCTCGCGCGCGAGACCGGCAAAAAATGCGTTATGAATATATGGACGGGCGACGGGCTCAAAGACACCCCGTCCGACCGTTTCGGTCCCCGCCAAAGGTATAAGGAATCTCTGGACGAAATACTTTCCGAACCGTTCGATTTCGACCTTGTCAAACCGTGCGTCGAAAGCAAGGTTTTCGGCATAGGCGTGGAATCGTACACCGTCGGCTCCGCCGAATTCACGCTCGGCTACGCCGCTTCCAATAAAGATAAATGCATACCGCTTATGGATAACGGCCACTATCACCCCACAGAGGTGGTTTCGGATAAGATCCCGGCCATGCTTGTGTTCTTCCCGGAAATAGCGCTTCATATCACCCGCGGAGTGCGCTGGGACAGCGACCACGTCGTTCTGTTCGACGACGAAACAAAGGAACTGTGCAAGGAAATTGTCCGCTGCGGCGGGCTGGACGGCAAAGTCGATATAGCGCTCGATTATTTCGACGCGTCAGTCAACCGCATAGCGGCGTGGACTTTGGGCTTCCGCAACGTGCAGAAAGCGTTGCTCTACGGCTTGCTCACGCCCAACGAACAGCTCAAAAAACTTCAGGACGAAGGCCGCTTCACCGAACTGCTCGTCAGGCAGGACGAACTCAAAACTCTGCCTTTCGGTGAGATCTGGAACGAATACTGCTCCGTCTGCGGCGTCCCCGCCGACGGCGAATGGCTCGGGGCCGTTACCGAATACGAAAAGAAAGTGCTGGCAAACAGAAAATGAAAGATATACTTAACGCTCGGTTCACGGTGGAAATGATCCGCACCGTGACCAATATGTACGCCCACGGCTGGGACGAACGCAACGGCGGAAACGTCAGCTTGCTTTTAGACGCTGCCGAGCTCGAAGATTACGGACTTGTCAAGACGCTGCGCACAATACCAATGGGGTTTTCCGCGCCGTCGCTCGCGGGCAAGGCGTTCATGGTCACCGGGACCGGTAAATATTTCAAAAACGTGCAGTACGACCCGGAACTCAACCTGGGAATAATCCGCATAGCGCGCAACGGATGCGACGCCGAGCTGCTGTGGGGGTATTCCGACGGCGGCAAATTCACTTCGGAACTCCCGGCGCACCTTATGAGCCACGTTTCGCGGCTCGCCGCAGATCCCAAAAACCGTGTCATAATGCATTGCCACCCCAACAATATACTGGCAATGTCGTTCGTGCATAAGCTCGACGAACGCGAATTCACGCGCAGCCTGTGGCGTATGTGCACGGAATGTATGGTCGTATTCCCGGACGGCGTCAGCGTGCTTCCGTGGATGTTGTGCGGCACTAATGAAATAGGCATCGCCACCGCCGAAAAAATGCGCGCCAACCGTCTGACCGTCTGGGCACAGCACGGCATTTACGGCGCCGGACGCGATCTGGACGAGACTTTCGGACTGATAGAAACGGTCGAAAAAGCCGCCGAAATATATATGAAGATCGCGCATCTTCCCGTCTTGAACACTATCCGCGACGACGAACTGCGTCTGATCGCAAAGCATTTCGGTGTCACCCCGCGCGACGGGTATCTGGATTGAGCGCAAATCATTCAAAAATGGTATCGGACGGCCGGTCAAAGCCGACCGTTCGGCCATGAAAAATTGCAATAAATATTTCTTGACAATATGCGTCTTGTGTGATATAATACGCAAGCGGCAGAAGAAGAAAATAACTTGCACCGCATAAAACGCATATATGGGCCATTAGCTCAGCTGGGAGCCCGAAGGGCAACCTTACACACCCCACAACTTCATACAATTGACAAGGGCCTGTAGCTCAGCTGGGATGAGCGGTGCGTTCGCAACGCACAGGTCATGGGTTCGAATCCCACCAGGT
>CACYCI010000026.1 GCA_902772845.1 uncultured Ruminococcus sp. | reverse complement strand
CTGACGCGAGATAGGTTTCTACCCTTGGGATAAAACTCACGAAGTAAGCCGTTCAAGTTCTCATTTGTGCCTTTTTGCCATGCACAAACTCTGAGAATTCGCTGTCTCTGTCGCAGGTGATCGTTTTGACAGCTGCTTTTAAATTACACTTCTTTTGAGCAGTGTGGGGATAATATGTTGGTATCTCGTACATATGTTTACAGTTCCTTCGCAGCTCTCGGGAGATAGTGCTGACATTTCTTCCAAGCAATTCTGCAATATTTCAATAACTGTATCCTTTTTTGTATTATTCACGTAGACAAATCCGTTCTTCTATGGTAAGATGTGTGTAGTTTATACGTTTCTCTCCTTTTGAATGTTGTGTGGTAACTCCATTCTACCAGAGTTTCGTATGAACTTCAATTTTTTTCTTTACTGCTGCACTTGATAGTATAATTCACCGGAAAAAATAAGACAGACCGTTATAAAACGGTCTGTCTGTTTTTTTGTTGAAAATCAGCTCAATCTGCCGCTTTCCAAAAGACCTTTCAGCGCGTCGAAAGTCTGCTTGCTAAGGTAGTGTTCCATTTTGCAGGCGTCCTCTGTGGCGGTCGTTTCGTCTACGCCCAGCTTTATAAGCAGTTCTGTCAGCTTGGTGTGACGTTCGTAAATGCGTTCCGCCACCTCTCTGCCGGCGTCCGTGAGCGTGATATAGCCGTTGGGCGCAACGTCTATATACCCGCCGCTTTTCAAAAGCCCCATCGCGCGCGATACGGAAGGTTTGGAATAACCCATGTATTCGCCTACGTTGACGGCGCGCACGGGATTTGCATTGCGGGAGAGGATAAGTATGGTCTCTAAATACATTTCGCCGGATTCGAGCAGCGACACGGTACACACCGCCTTCCTTTAATTTACTATAAGTTATTTTAGCAGATATATAGAAAAAAAGCAAGTGATTATACGCTTTTTTTGCCGTATTTGAAAAAAAGCGACTTTTTTGAAAAAAACTATTGACAAGTTAGCCAAAGGTAACTATAATACAGTGTGAAAGTTAGTTGTGACTAACTGACCTGGTCTCGCGGAATAACATAGCGCCGCAGGCGGAAAGGAGAATTGCAATGATCCCTTTGAATCTTGCAGATATAGGCGAAGAAAACATAATAAAACGCGTGGGAGGCACTCCCGAAATGAAAAAGCACCTCGAAGATCTGGGCTTTGTCCCGGGCGGAACGGTGACAGTCATAAATACAGTGGGCGGGAATATAATCGTCAACGTAAAGGATTCGCACCTTGCGGTCGCCGGCGATATAGCCCGTCACATCATGGTTTGATAAAAAAATATAAAGATAATATGCACAAACGGAGGTAAATGTTATGAAAACGTTGCGTGACGTTCCCGTAGGCGGAACGGCAAAGGTCGTCAAGCTCCATGGCGAAGGCGCAGTCAAGCGCCGTATCATGGATATGGGCATCACCAAAGGGATCGAAGTCTATGTAAGAAAAGTGGCGCCGCTGGGCGATCCTTTGGAGCTTAATGTGCGCGGATACGAACTTTCGCTGCGCAAAGCGGATGCTGAAATGATAGAAGTGGAATGACATTGTGGAATGACATTATTTTTTTGGCGTGCGGTTAGCTTTGGCTAACGCATACGCGGAAAGGAAATCATTATGGAATTGAGAATAGCACTCGCCGGCAACCCCAACAGTGGCAAGTCTACACTGTTCAACGCTCTGACGGGCTCAAACCAGTTCGTAGGCAACTGGCCGGGCGTTACGGTCGAGAAAAAAGAAGGAAAACTCAAAAAGCACGACGGAGTGGTCATAACCGACCTTCCGGGCATTTATTCGCTTTCTCCTTATACTCTTGAAGAGGTCGTTGCAAGAAATTACCTCATTGGCGAACGCCCCGACGCAATACTCAACATCGTCGACGGTACCAACCTCGAACGCAACCTGTACCTCACCACTCAGCTGACCGAGCTTGGCATACCGGTCGTAGTGGCTATAAACATGATGGACGTCGTCAAGAAAGAGGGCGACCAGATCAACGTCAAGGAGCTTTCCAGACAGCTCGGCTGCAAGATCGTGGAGATCTCCGCTCTTAAAGGCACCGGCGTGAACGAAGCCGCGGAAGCGGCGCTCGACGCCGCCATGTCAGGCAAGACGGTCCCGCAGCACACGTTTTCCGGCTCTGTGGAACACGCGCTTGCCCATATAGAAGAGGCGGTTGTCCACAATCTGCCCGAAGAACAGCAGCGCTGGTATGCCATAAAGGTGTTCGAACGCGACGACAAGGTGCTCGAAAAGCTTGCGCTCGATGCGCAGACCCGCGAGCATATAGAAAAAGACATAGCGGCGGTCGAAAAAGAATTCGACGATGACGCAGAAAGCATAATCACCAACGAACGCTACGTATACATAGCCGAGGTGATAAAAGCGTGCCTAAAAAAGAAAAACGCGCATAAGCTCACAAGGTCCGACAAGATCGATAAAATAGTTACCAACCGCTGGCTGGGGCTTCCCATATTCGCCCTGATCATGTTCCTTGTGTATTATATCGCAATGGTCGGCGTCGGGTCAGCCGCCACCGACTGGGCGAACGACGGACTGTTCGGCGACGGTTTCCATCTGTTCGGAATAGGCAGCTCCGCTTACGAAGAAAAGTCGGATGATTACGCTGCCGCCGTCAACGCCATCAACGCTTTCGGTAAAGAATTCGACCCGGAAGACGAAGGGTTCGACCCGGAAGCTATGCTCAAAGATCTCAGATCGTTCAGCACGGATGACGAGACCGCGACCGTTACCGTTACAGACGAAGAAACGCTTGAAGAAAGCGAGCTCACCGTATACTTTGATACTGTCCCCGAAGACGCGGACGAAGACGTGAACGCCATGAGTTTTAAGGATGCCGTTGCATATTTTGCTGAAAACGGGTTTGAAGAGCCGGATCCCGCTGACGACGGCGTCTGGGTCCCCGGCGTTCCCGCGCTGCTCGACAAAGCGCTGCTCGATTCCGAAGGCAATTCCCGCGTTCCGGAATGGCTTTACGGACTAATTCAGGACGGTATAGTTGCGGGCGTAGGCGCGGTGCTCGGCTTCGTGCCTCAGATGCTCGTACTGTTCCTGCTGCTCGCCATACTCGAAGGCTGCGGCTATATGGCGCGTATCGCGTTCGTACTCGACCGCATATTCAGAAGATTCGGCCTTTCGGGTAAATCGTTCATACCCATGCTCGTCGGTACCGGCTGCGGTATCCCCGGCATAATGGCTTCGCGCACTATAGAAAACGAACGCGACCGCCGCATGACTATAATGACCACCACGTTCATCCCGTGCGGCGCTAAGCTGCCGTTTATCGCTATGATAGCCGGCGCCGTGTTCGGCAAGAGCGCGTGGGTCGCAGTTTCCGCATACTTTATCGGCATGGCGGCAATAATCATATCGGGCGTCATGCTCAAAAAGACCAAACGTTTTGCGGGCGATCCTGCTCCGTTCGTTATGGAGCTTCCTGCTTACCATCTTCCCACCGTCGGTTCGGTGCTTCGTTCCATGTGGGAACGCGGGTGGTCGTTCATAAAGAAAGCCGGCACCATCATCCTTCTTTCCACCATATTCGTCTGGTTCACTTCGTTCTTTGGCTGGGTAGACGGCGAATTCAAGATGCTTGCCGAAGACCAGATGGAATACTCCATACTCGGGCACATCGGTTCGGCGTTCGCTTGGCTGTTCGCTCCCTTGGGCTGGGGCAACTGGAAAGCTGCAGTCGCTTCCGTCACAGGGCTCGTGGCAAAGGAAAACATCGTCGGCACAATGGGCATCCTCTACGGCGGCTGGCCTCAGATCGCTGCAAGCTTTGCCACCAAGGTCGCTGCTTTCTCGTTCCTCGTGTTCAACCTGCTCTGCGCTCCCTGCTTTGCGGCTATCGGCGCTATCAGGCGTGAAATGAACAACGCGCGCTGGACGTGGTTCGCGATCGGTTATCAGTGCGGCTTCGCTTACGTCGTCGCTCTCATGATCAACCAGTTCGGCAACCTCTTCGGCGGAACGCTCGGCGCTGAAAACACCGTGCTCAACGTGATATCGCTCGTGTTCGCGTTCGCTTTCCTCGGACTTATCGTGTATATGCTTTTCTTCAAGAAATACAAAGAGTCCGTGACTTTCACAAATAAGATCAAAGTAGAATAAAATAGGCAGTAAAGGAGTTGTCTGCAATGTTTGAATGGTTATCGCAAAACTGGCTCACGCTGGTCGTAATAGCGGCAGTAGGGCTGATGGCGTTCTTTGCCGTAAGGCAGCTCGTCAAGGACAGAAAAAAAGGCTGTTCATCCTGCGGCAACGATTGTTCCTGCTGCCCCATGCACGGTTCGTGCGGCAAAAAATAGCAAACAGTCCGGCCCTGTGTTTGTTTTGGTTTTGGGTTCGCAGGGTCTCAAAAAACGGCTTGCGCCAAGAAGCGCAAGCCGTTTTGCTTTAGTCGCTTATTTTATTCTAAATGAAAAATTGGGGTTCTGTTCGGCGGCGTCGCAAAAGCATTTTACGATCTCGCATCCGTAACCGCCCAATGCGTTGATCATATCGTCGGCGTTCTTCATAGATACGTCGGCGCTCATTTCGGTGAGCAGATCGTACAATGCGTCCAGGTTTTTCCCGAAATATTCGGGGAACCCGAGCGTTTCCGCTATGTGGTCGTACGCTTCGCCGCGCGTTTTCATTTTTTTGCCGTTCAAAGTGAAGCTTCCCATGTCAGCGGCTCCTTAATAGAGTTTTGTAAACGTTTCGTAATGGTCTTCGGTATAATAGATAAGCCCGTCGTTGGAAAACACTATGCGCTTTGCGCCGCGCTTGCCGCCGTCGTAGTCTATATCGCATTCGTACCATTTTCTGCCGCTCTGCTTGGGCAGCTGACCTTCGCGGTTGCTGAAACTGTCGCCGCCGATCGATTTCCCGGGGGCGTAGTCCCAAAGCGGGCCGCCCTCCCAGCCGAGTTCCTGAGCTTGCGCTTTGGTGATGAAATTGCCGGGCAGCTTTCCGTAGATGCGTATATACAGAGCCACGTCTTCTTTGGAAGTGTATACGCCGTCTTCGGCTATCGCGGCGGGTGCGGAGCTTTCTTCACGGCTTTCTTGGTAAGAACTCTGTGCGCTCGTTTCGGCGCTTGCTTCAACGCTTATCTCCGTGCTGCTTTCCGTTTGCGGCGTGCCGGAAACGGCTTCGCTTTGGGTCTGCTGCGAGTTGCCGCCGAACAGTCCGCTCACAAGCTCGCCCAGCGATTTGCCGGTAAGCTTGGGTATAACGAGCACGGCAACTATGATCATCAAGGCCGCTATCAACGCAATTACCGATTTGTTTTGCATCAGTTTTTTCATTTTGTTTCTCCGATCTTTATGTTATTTAGATATAAGATCCTTAACTATTTCCGCTGCCATCAGCAGCCCTGCCGCTCCCGGGACGAACGGAGCCGAGCCAGGGACAGATCTGCGAACGCCGTCGTTTACCGAAAAGCGCGGCGTAATGGGCGGCTCTTTTGAAAAGACCACTTTGAGCCGTTCTATACCTGCCTTGCGGCATTCCGTGCGCATGACTTTTGCAAGCGGGCAGACAGACGTTTTGTAGATATCCGCCACTTCAAACGCCGAAGGGTCCAGTTTGTTCCCCGCGCCCATGCAGGATATCACCGGCACGCCGTGTTCTTTCGCGGCGCGGATCACGCACAGCTTCGCCGTGACGGTGTCGACGGCGTCGGCAACGTAATCATATTGCGTAAAATCGAACAGGTACGCGTTTTCCGGCAAAAAGAATATCTCGCGGGTGCGGACTTTGCATTCGGGATTGATATCCGCTATCCGGGCGCGCGCG
>CACYCI010000025.1 GCA_902772845.1 uncultured Ruminococcus sp. | reverse complement strand
TAAACATCAGTTTTCTTTGTGGCTTTCTACGTATTCAACGATATCGCCCACGGTCTGGAAATTGATTATATCCTCGTCGGGGACGACGACCCCGTAATTCTCTTCCATCGTCATAAGAAGCTCCATCACGTCGAGAGAATCAGCGCGCAGGTCTTCGGAAAGGGTGGTCTCGAGCGTTATGGATTCTTTATCGCGCTTGAATTGTTTAGCGAGTTCTTCACGGATCTGTTCAAACATTTTGCATTTCTCCTTTTGTATTTGAATTTATAATGGTTTCTATTTCGGGGTTCAGGTCGTTTTTGACCGCGGCGTACGCCTGCTCTATACACTTGCTGACCGCCAGCGCTTTGCTGCTTCCGTGGCCTTTTATGACCACTTTTTTAGTGCCGAGCATCACGCTGCCGCCGTAATTCTGGTAATTGAGCTTTTTGAAATTCTTTTTGAGCGTGTTTTTAAAGAACAGCGCGCCGATCTTGGAGCCGAGCGACGAAGTAAGCTGCCCTTTGAGCATTTTCAAAAGCTCTATGCAGGTCCCTTCGGTGGTCTTGACCAGCACGTTGCCGCTGAAGCCGTCGCAGACGATAAGGTCGTAATTGCCGGAAAGCACGTCGCGGCTTTCCATATTGCCCACAAAATTCAGCGCTTTGCAGTTTTTAAGCAGCGTGTAAGCTTCTTTGTGCAGGTCGTCGCCCTTGCCTTCTTCCACGCCGACGTTGAGCAGCGCCACGCGCGGACTTTTTATTCCGTAAACGCGCTCCATATACAAGCTGCCCATAAGAGCGAACTGCAGCAGTCTGTCCGGAGTGCATTCCACATTGGCTCCGCTGTCGCACACGCCGACGACTCCGCCGTCCATAGTAGGCATGACCGGGCAGAACGCGGGGCGTTCCACGCCCGGGATGCGCCCTATGCGCAGCACCGCGCCGGTGAGCAATACGCCCGTTGCGCCCAGACTTACCATGGCGGAAACCGAATCGTCTTCGCGCAGCATATTGACCGCGCGCACCATAGAGCTTTGCTTTGCGGTGCGTATGACGTCTGTCGGGCGGTCTTCGCCGGTGACGGTATCGGGCGCGTCGACTATTTCTATACGGGCCTTGTCGTATTCCTTGCCGGCAAGTTCTTTTTCTATGGCTTCTCTGCCGCCGGTGAGCACCAGCGTTATATCGCCGTTAGCGGCGAGCGCGTCTATGCAGCCCTGTACGTTTGCCTGCGGGCTGTGGTCGCCGCCAAGGCAATCTACTACTATCTTTACCATGACGCCACCTCACAGCTTTTTCACGAACGCGCGGCGGCGTTTGTGAATGACGTTTTCAAAGTGTTTCCACTGATTTTGTATGTGATAATTGTCTTCCATATTAAGGTTCGTTTCGCAGTATTCTATGTTGTCCTGCAGAAGCATTTCCTGCAGCGCGGACATGAACGCCGAGCTTATGCCGCGGTTGAGGTATTCCGGCAGCACGCCCACGAGCGCGAGATCGAGTATCCTGGGCTTTTTGATGGCCTTGAGCAGCCGGATGAGGCAGGCCGGAGTGAGCTTGCCGCCCGATTTCTGCACCGCTTTCGCCAGCGAAGGCATCATCAGCCCGAAGCACACCACGCGGTCGTTTTCGTCGACGATGACGGCGGTGTATTTGACGTCTATTATAAGGTTGAAATTATCTATGAGCATTTGCTTGACGCCTTCGGTGAACGGCACCGTGCCGTAAAGGTTTTCGTAAGTGGCGTCGAGCAGATCGAAGATCTGATCCTTATAATGCCCGATGAATTCTTTTGTGCTCTTCATCTTGGGGACGTGCAGCTTATAGCGTTTGAGCATGAATTCCGAAAGCTGCTTGAACTTGAGGTCGAGCTCGGCGGGCGGATATATCTTGCGTTCGAGCCAGTCGATCTCCTTGGCGTAGCCGCAGTTTTCTATAAGGCGCTGATAATAATCGTAATTATACTGTTCTTCAAAAGTGGAAAGTTCGTCGAAGCCCTCTATGAGCAGTCCTTCGCGTTCCTGATCGGAATAGCCGAGCGGGCCGCAGACGGTATCCATCCCGAGCTTTCTGCCCCAGTCTTCCACGGCGCCGAACAGCGCCGAAGCGACTTCCTGATCGTCTATTGAATCGAACCGCGTAAAGCGTATGCGCTTTTCGCCGTGCTTTTCGTTGCTCGCTTTCTGGAGTATGCCGGATATCCTGCCCACGACTTTGCCGTCGCGGTACGCCAGGAAAAAGCAGTCTTCGCAGGTGTCGTGATAAACGTAGTCGGCGCGGAAGATCTTTTTTTCGTCGCCGTAAAGCGGCGGTACGAAATAAGGATTGCCTTTATACAGTTTTAACGGGAATTCCAGGAACTCCTTGCGCTGACGCGATGTCTTTACCTCTTCGATAGTCACCATTTTATGTATATCTCCTTTTCGCCTTATCTCGAGACGGAATGGAAGCACACTCCCACGGTGCCCGGGCCGGCGTGACACACGACGGTGGGATTGGTGGGCACGAGGATCACGTTCGCGTTGGGATATTTTTCGAGAATGAGCGCTTTCAGTTCCTCGGCGGCTTCGGGAGCGTCGCAGTGGGCTATCAGCACGCGGTGATCTTCGATCTTATCGCCCAGCGTTTCCATATAATTCATAAGACGTCTGTGCGACCTGTTTTTGCCGCGCTCGGTGCCTATGCTTACGAGCTTGCCTTCCTTGGACATGGTGATGATGGGCTTGAGCCCGAGTATATTGCCCATGAGAGCGGTTATCCCGTTCACCCTTCCGCTGCGGCGGAAGAACGAAAGGTCGTCCGCGTAGAAATAAGTTGCAAAATGGAATTTTTCGGATTCGCACCAGGCGGCGATCTCTTCGGCGGTGGCGCCGGCGAGTTTCATTTCGCCCGCTTCGTACAGCATATTCAGCGCACATATCGATATGGCGAGCGTGTCGACCGCATAGAACTTGCGTTCAGGGTATTTTTTGAGCAGCTCGTCCACAGCCGGTTTCATATTATTGAACGTGCCGCTCATCTGCGAAGAAAAGTGCAGGTATAAAATATCTTCGCCGCTTGCGAACACCGGCTCGAAAAAGCCGATATATTCGGCGGTGTTAAGCGCGCTGGTGGTGGGCATGGCCCCTGCGCGGAGCTTTTCGGCAAAAGCGTGGAAATCGAATTCCCTGAAATCGCGGTAGGGATACACCATTTTGCCTTCGAGCTCGTAAGGCATGGGAAGTATGAAATAGCCGTACTTTTCCGCTATTTCCGGCGTGATGTCGCAATCGGAATCGCAAAACAGTCTGTACATGGTCAATTCTCCTTTGCTTTGAAAGTGTCACTCAAAGCTGACCGCGTATTCCACGGAAAGTTCGAGCGTATATTCGTCCTGATTGTCGGCGCCGCCGGGTACGTAAGGCGGTGTGTCGGCGAGGATGAGTTTGAAATTAAGGGTCATAAAAGCGATCCCGCCGTCCGGTCCGGGGACTAGCGTGAGCACGCCGTCCTTTACGGCGGTGAGCTCCGGCCGCGGCTTGTTGATCATGGCCGCGGAATAGATGCTTTCGCCCAGGTACGGGAAAAGCAGACCGGTGGCGTCCTTGAGTTCGAAGACGACTCCCCTGCCGCTGCCCGTGGAAGCTTCTTTTACCGAAGCGATATAAGCGCTTTCCGGCACGAACGGCTGGGCGAACAGCAGCTGGCCGAAAAATCTGTCCGGCGTCATCTGCTCGCCGGTGGCTCCGTAAACGCCGTCTTTATATTCGGCGTCGAGCGAAGAGGGCTCGCCAAGGTAATTCTGTGCCGCTTTTACACGGACGTAAACGCCGTTTTCGGTACTCGCTTCGTAGTTCCCTTGTGAAAACAGCAACGTATGCGTGCCGTTTTCAAAAGTTATATTAAGACGGAAAGCGGCGGAAAACGCGTCTTTTTGCGCGTGCGCCGCGCAAGCCGAAGTTACATGGCCGTATTCGGCGGCGGGCGCTGTGCAAGCGCAGAGCGCGAGCGCCGCGGCGGCTATAAGCGCTATGGTGCGTATGAAACGTTTCATTTTGTCACCGGCTCGCCGTTAACGAGCTTGACCAGGTTGCTGATGACGGTGGAAACGTCGGAATACAGCACATAGAATTCGGAATATTCGCCGTTGGTGGAATATATGACCTTGGAAGACGACACGCGGTAGAACTTGATCTCGGTATCCTTGAGCTCCGAATGCATGGTGAAAGTGAGTATCAGATTCTCTTCGGTCAGATCGCTTTCGGTAGGCGTGTAGAGCCCGGCGCGGTAGCATTCCAGCAGCGAAACGTACAGCGTGCGGAACGACGACGTATCGATCTGACTGCCGTCGCAAAGCACGGTGTCAAGCTTGCCGTTGCCGTCGTTGTCCTGAAGGTCGAAATGGTACGCGCCGTCGCGGGTCTTCATATCTATGGTGTCGATCTTATCTATATACATTGAAAACGCCGAGCGGTCGAGAAGATCGGAAGGCGCCCAGTCGAAATAGGCGGCGGTGGTATATTTGACCTTGGCTATTATCTGCGGCGAAACATTGTAGACGTTGCCGTCTTCGTCGGTGACGTTGATAGACGAAAAGGCATAGAAGAAGCGTTCGCCGTTTTCTTCGTACATATGGGAAACGTAAATATACGAACGGTAGCCGTTGAACATATACGAGACCGCCATGTGCGGATCGTCGAGCCCGTATTTTGCCATGCGGGCGTTCACTTCTTCTTCGGTCCCGGCGTAAATATTGCGTTCGACGACTTCGTCGCCCACAAGCGTTACTATTTTATAAAGGATATCGGAAAAAGCGGAAAGATCCGGAATGGCGTAGTTATACCCTTTTTGGATGAACGATTCGGGCGAAACGATCTTCCACGCGCCCGCGACCGATTCGTTGGGGATCGCGTCCTTGCCGTCGGCGTAAGCGGTGATCTCGTCGAGCACGAGCAGATTTTCGCCGATCCCGGAGATCTGCAGGCGGATATAGCGCACCTGCTTTTCGGTATTGAAAGTGAGTTCGTACTGTTTATATGATCTGTCGCCCTGATCGAAGGTTCCCAGCGTCGCCGCTTTCACCCATTCGGAGCTGTCCTGATCGTAATAATACGCGGTGACGGAAGAGGGCAGCGCGGCATTGGTGGAAGAATCGCGCACTATTCCGAATTTTACGGAATATTCGCCGGTCCTGTATGCGTAATTGGTGAGCTGCAAGCTGAAATTGATATCGCCCGAAGCGTTGGGAGCTTTCATCCCCGCGAACGACGCTGTATCGGAAGTCCAGCCGCCGTAATTGCCGGAAAAGCGCACCTTATCGTGAAGGACGGTGGCAAGCGTCTGCTTGGAATTCACCGGCTGCGCGTTGGATACGGTGAGATCCACCTTGCGCGCTATATAGATATCGGTTTCTTCGTCGAAATACTTTATGAGCAGATCACTGACGGTATACACGTCGTTTGTCTGCGATATGGTATAGCCGAGCGTGCCGTTGAGGAACGATTCCGCGGGGCGCATCACGCTGGAAGCGTAGCTGGTATCGAGCAGGTACACGAAATCTTTATTATAATACTTTGCGTAGAAACCGCCTCCGGAGGGGACGAGATCGCCTATAAGGATCTTGTGATATTTGCCGTCGCGAGTGTAGACCTCTATGACCGCGTTGGCGTCTTCGTCGGAAGCGAGCCCGTAATCGGCGAGGTCGTTGGGCTCACGGATCTTGCCCAGCGAAAGCATATAAGTGCAATCGACGATGAGCGACGCGAAACGCTCCTGGTCGTAACTGCACAGTTCGGAATTTTCGAAATAAAAATCGGTGCCGTAAGTGCCGTCCGCCTTTTTGCCGCAGTATACTTTGAACTTGCCGTAAGCGTTGGTTATGACCAGCGAATCCACGTCCGAGCGCGAAATGCGCGGATAAACGTAAGGACGGTTGGTGTTGCTTACTACGTCGCCGTCTATGTCGTAGCCGGGCATGGCCCATACGCTGAAGCTTTCGTCGGACGCGGGCATTCCGGCGACCTTGAGCGCTGCTTTGCCGTAAAGCTGTTCGCCGTAGAATATATAGCGCGCGCCGTTTTCGAGCGTGCCGAAAAAGTCGTTTTGCGCATAGGTGACTTTTTCGCCGCCGCAGCTGACCGCGCAGAAATCGCCGCCTGCGCCGTATTCGACCGAAACGTGTTCCGCAAAATGGGCAAACGACTGCGCATAATGCGAAACGTACTGAAGTTCGGGGTCGTTTTCGAGCGTTTCACGCGGGGAGGCAAAGCGAATGGTAACGTCCTTGTCAAGCCCGGCGAGCGCTTCGCGCGCGGTCTGCGAGATCGCGTAGTAGCCCGCGTCGGGGTCCTGCTGAGATTCCTGCTTGCGGAACACCAGAAAATACAGCGCGAATATGACCGCCGCGACCAGCGCGAGCGACACGAGCGTGATCAGTTTCTTTTTGCCGGAACCGATTTTTTTGCGTTCGCCGGTCTCGGCCACGGCGTCGAACGACGCAAGATATTCGTTTTCTTCGTCGCCTTCGAGTTCCTTGAGCGAGTCGCCTTCGAAATACGCGCGTTCGTAATAATCGCGTTCTTCTTTTTGTGTGTCGCCGGCGCCGGCGCCGGTATTTTCAGTATCCGGTGAAGTCACCGGGGTGTTTTTGTTGTTTTCTTCCATAATTTAATGCTCCGGAAAAATCACAGATGTCTTCTTCTGAAGAATACGGCTATGCCTATGATGACTATGACCGCGGGGATGGCTGCGGTTATTGCTATGGTGAGCCGTTTTGCGGTCCCGCTTTGCAGCGTGAGCGCGGTCTCTTCGAACTTTTTGGCGCGGATATTGAGCGTGACGCGGTCGGTCGCCATTGCGCGGTTGACCGAATACATTATGCTTTCGTTGCCGTAGGCATTGTTGAGATATTCGTTGGAGGTGAAATCAGTGGAGCCGCAAAGCAGCACGTACTGATATTTATTGGAGTTGTAGTTGAAGCCGTCGTTGCCGTAGGTGTGCTCCACTGAGATCGCCATGAGCGGGAACGAGCCGGCGTCTTCGGTCTTGTTGCCGGATTCGTCTTTATACGAAGCCACGGAATTTGCCGAAGAGTACAGCCCTATGCTCACGCTGCCCGCGCCGTATCCGCCGGTCTTGACGTTAAGCGCCGTGCAGTTGGGAAGCACGGTGGGTATCTTTGCTTCCGAAGCGCGGCTGACCACGGTGTAAGCCGCGGTGTTGCCGTTTTCGCTGCCGGTGTAAACCGCCACAAGATCTTCGCCGTTCGAGCCCTTGAGCGAAGATTCGGTATCGGTCAGTTTATGGTTGGGCAAATAATCGAGCCCCCACTGTTCGTGCAGATAGTCGCGCAGGTTGGGGAGATCGGGCGTGTCGGCGTTGACGAACACCATAAGCGAATTATAAGTGCCTTTTTCCGCCATAAAACGAGTGATCTTATCTATTGCACCGCCTTCGCCGTAAGTGAAATCGTATTTGGGATCGCTTATGACGAGTATCTTTACGTCGGAGGGGATATCCTGTTTATCCAGATCGATCTCGCACACGTTCATGGTGGAAAGCTGGAATATCTCTTCCATACGGCTGCTGTGCGATTCTCCGTGGCCGGTAGTGAACGCCACGGTTATGTTTTCGGCAAGCGCGCACTGGATAATGGCGGCGGTGAATTTGTTTTCCGCCTGGAACTGGTACAGCGCGCCGGTGTCTTCATCGGTGAAATAGCAGGCGTCGAACGCGAGCACGCGGTAATATTCGGTGTTGGCGGTGTTTTGAATTATAATGTTCTTCCAGGTTATGGAAGAAAGCTGCGCCAGCTGTTTCAAGCGGTTGGCTTCGGCAGGGTCGGAATTGATATCGACGTAACGGACAGTGACTTTGCCCTTGCCGCCGGTGCCGTCGTAAAGCTTGGCGTATTCTTCGGCGATGTCGCGCACCGACGAATAGTATTTGACGGCGTCCCTGCGCTGCGTGTCGTAATATTCGAACAGATCGCGCGAAGCGCAGAAGGTTATTGTAATATCAAAATTGCCGTATTTGTCTTTGAGCGCGGTCTTAAGAGTTTCGTCGGTGGCGTCGGAAAGCGAATAGAGCTTGCTTTCGGTCAGGTCAAAGCGCCAGTCGTATTTACGGTCCAAAAACGATACCACGAGGTTGAGCGCTATGACGAGCGCCACGACCACCGCTATGAATACAACGGCGTAAGCGCCGTATTTGAACTTTTTGGAATTGAAAACATTGGTCTTTTTTGCCATGTCCCTGCTCCTCCTTTCACGACCAGCGGCGTTTTTCGTAAACGCGCACCGTTAAGAAAAGGAAAATCCCGGTGAAAGAAACAAAATAGATTATAGCCGGGATATCAAAATATCCGTTTGTGAACGGCGTGTAGCGGTCGACGACCGAGAACCATTTGAGCACGACGCGGATGAATTCCGATTCGATGGTATCCGCCAGCAGCGAAATGAGCAGCAGAGCGACTATGACCGCTATGGAAGAGACCGCCGCGATGAGCTGATTTTCGGTTATGGACGAAAGGAACAGCCCGATGGCGACGAACGACGCGCCTATGAGGAACAGCCCCAGGATATTTGAAAGTATGACCGCCACGTTGGGGTTGCCGTAAACGTAGAGCAGTATATAGTTGAGCGAATTCACCAACAGCGTCGCCGCAAATATTGTGAGCGCGGCGAGATATTTTGCCATGACCACTCCCGTGAGCGACACGGGGGACGTGAGCAGCAGCTGTTCGGTCTTCTGCTTTTTTTCTTCGGAAAGGAGCTTCATGGTGAGCAGCGGGATAAGCACCGAGAACACAAAGAGCAGATACACGAAATAATCGCTTATCTTTGCGTAGGAATACGCGCCGGAATTATCCGCCGAAAGCACGAGCCACGAAAACAGCAGGCCCGAAACAGCGAGGAACATCCCCGCGAAAATGTACCCGATGGGCGTTATGAAATACGAGCGAAGTTCGCGTTTATAGATCGCAGTCATTACGTTTCGCCCCTCATTTCCCCGCTTCGGGCGCCTGAGCGGCGTTCCTTCTGCGTTTTTCGTTCTTTTCTTTCTTTTGCGGATCGACCAGCCGCATGAATATGTCTTCAAGATTGAGCTCGTCGCCTTCCAGCCCAATTAGCGGATACGAAGCGCGCGCCAGAGCATAGAACAACGGCTTGCGGATATCGACGTTTTCTTCGCTTTCTATAAGATAGCTGACGGAATCGGTGTCGCGCCGGCCGAGCTTTTCGGCGAATTTCACGCCCTGCGTCGAACGGAGCAGCTGGAGCACCTGGTCTTCCGGCCCGACTATCTTTGCGACGAGGCGGCGCGAGCCGTCTACCGCGTTGATGAGGTTTTCGGTCTTTTCGTTGGCGACCAGGCGCCCTTTGTTGATTATGACTATCCGGTCGCAGACCGCCTGTACTTCCGGCAGGATATGCGTGGAAAGTATGACGGTGTGGTTCTTGCCCAGATGCTTTATGAGGTTGCGGATCTCTATTATCTGCTTGGGGTCGAGCCCTATGGTAGGTTCGTCAAAAATCAGCACCTTGGGGTTGCCGATGAGCGCCTGAGCTATGCCTACGCGCTGACGGTAGCCCTTGGAAAGATTTTTGATGAGCCGCTTGTTGACGTCGGTTATCTTGACGACTTCGCATATTTCGCGCAGGTGCTGTTTGCGCGGAAGGCGGCATCCCTTAAGGTCGTAGCAGAAATTCATATATTCCGCAACGGTCATATCCTGGTAAAGCGGAGGGATCTCGGGCAAAAAGCCGATAAGCCGCTTGGCTTCGAGCGGCTGCTCGAGTATATCTATGCCGTCGATCTTCGCGCTGCCGGACGTGGCCGAAAGGAACCCGGTGAGTATGTTGAGCGTAGTGGATTTTCCGGCGCCATTAGGCCCCAGGAACCCCATTATCTCGCCCTCTTCTACCGAAAACGAAATGTCGTTGACGGCTTTTTTGTCGCCGTAATTCTTACTTAAATGAGAGATCTCGACCATTTTCAAAACCTTCCTGTTACAATTTTACCGTTTTACGGTTATTCCCAGATCGTCGAGCGCTTTCTGCGGGACTTCGGCGGGGCTATCGGTCATGAGTTCGCTTGCGTTCTGCACTTTGGGGAACGCCACGACGTCACGCAAACTGCCGGCGCCGAGCATCTGCATCACCAGACGGTCGAGCCCTATTGCCAATCCGCCGTGAGGAGGCGCGCCGTAGCGGAACGCTTCGAGCAGATAGCCGAATTTCTTTTTGGCCTCTTCATCCGTGAGCCCCAGCAGGCGGAATATCTTTGCCTGCAGCACGGGATCGGTTATACGGATAGACCCGCTGGAAAGCTCTATGCCGTTGAGCACAAGGTCGTATGCCTTTGCGCGGACCTTGCCTTTGTCTGTTTCGAGATATTCGATGCATTCATCGAGCGGAGCGGTGAACGGATGGTGCATCGCTACCCATTCGCCCGCTTCCTTATCGTATTCGAAGAACGGGAATTCGACCACCCACAGGAATTTGTAGCCCTTGCGTTCTATTTCCAGTTTTTCCGCAACGCGCAGGCGCAGGAGTCCCAGTGTGGGGAGCACGTTGTTGTCGTTGCCGTCGGCGAGTATGAGCAGCACGTCGCCTTCGGAAGCTTCGGCTTTTTGCTTTATGGCTTCGATTTCTTCGGGCGTGACCGCTTTGAGGAACGACCCCGAAACGCCGTCGTGGCCGAACTTGAGCCAGCAAAGGCCCTTAGCGCCGCAGCCCTTGGCGTATTCGGTGAGCTTATCCAGCTCTTTGCGGGTGAGCTTTTCGGCGCCGCCCCTGGCGTTGATGCAGCGGACAGAGCCGCCTTCCGCCAGCGCGGAAGCGAAAACGGGGAACGCCGTGCCTTTGACCGTTTCCGAAAGATCTATGAGCTCCATGCCGAACCTGAGGTCGGGCTTGTCGCTGCCGAAACGTTCCATTACTTCTTTATAGGTATAGCGGGGGATAGGCGTTTCTATTTCCACGCCGAGCGTTTCCTTGAACAGGCGCTTGACGTATCCTTCCGCCATATTCTGAATATCCGCCACGTCGACAAAAGACATCTCCACGTCTATCTGCGTGAATTCGGGCTGTCTGTCGGCACGGAGGTCCTCGTCGCGGAAGCAGCGGGCGAGCTGGACGTATCTGTCGAAGCCGGCGACCATGCAGAGCTGTTTATAAAGCTGCGGCGACTGCGGCAGCGCGTAGAACGAGCCCTTGTGTATGCGCGAAGGGACAAGGTAGTCGCGCGCGCCTTCGGGCGTGGATTTTATGAGCATGGGGGTCTCGATCTCTATGAACCCGTTTTCATCGAAATAATCGCGCGTGGTCTTGGCGACCTTGTGACGGAAGATGATATTGTTCATCAGCGACGGACGGCGAAGGTCGAGATAACGGTATTTGAGCCGCAGGTCTTCGCCCACGTTGGTGTTATCAAGGATCTCGAACGGAGGAGTTTCGCTTTCGCCCACGATCTTGAGCGAGGTGACGAAGATCTCGACGTTGCCGGTGGGTATGTTGGGGTTTTTGGAAGAACGTTCGCGGACGACGCCTTCGGCTACGAGCACGTATTCGCTTCTGACCGAAGACGCTTTTTCGAAAACGGCGCGGTCGGTGCTGTCGTCGAAAGCGAGCTGGACTATACCGGTCCTGTCGCGCAGGTCGATGAATATCAGCTGCCCCAGGTCGCGGCGGCGCTGGCACCAGCCGGCGACGGTGAGCTTTTCGCCCACGCGGCCGTCGCGGACTTCGCCGCAGTATATTGTTCTTCTGGAATTACCTAAAAATTCTGCCATGATGATATATGTCCTTTCGAAAAACGAAAAAATTTACGCTTTTACCACGCGGGCGAGCTCGTCTGCGTCTATGCGGACGGAGCTTTTTTCGCCGCTGCGCAGGTTTTTGAGTTCGCACGTCCCCGCCGCAAGCTCGTCCGAGCCGATGACCGCCACGAACGTATGACCGCTTTTATCGGCGTATTTCAGCTGCGCCTTTGCGCTGCGGCCGGTGATATCTGTCTCGCAGACGACGCCGCGTGCACGCAGGCGTTCGCAAAGGGACGCGGTCGCTTCGGCGGCTTCTGCGCCGAGCGGGGCGATATACAGCGAATTTTCAGCGCTGCCGGGGAGCGGCACGTTTTCGGTCTGCATAGCCATTATCAGGCGCGAAAGCCCTAAAGCAAAGCCGATCGCCGGGAGCTCCGGGCCGCCGAGTTCGGCTATGAGCCCGTTGTATCTTCCGCCGCCGCCGAGCGCCGCCTGGGCGCCTATTCCGCCGTGGACGAATTCGAATACGGTGCCGGTATAGTAATCCAGGCCGCGGACGCAGCGCGGATCTTCGACAAAATCCACGCCGGCGTTTGCAAGTATGGATTTTAAGCTTTCGTAATGAGCGCGGCAGTTATCGCAAAGGTGATCTGTGGTCTTTGGCGCGCCGGCTGCGATCGCCGAACAGACCGGCGACTTGCAATCGAGTATGCGCAGCGGGTTCGTTTCGAGCCGCGCGCGGCAGGTATCGCAAAGCTCGTCGTAATGCGCGGCGAAATATTCTTTTAGCGCGGCGCGGTACTGCGGACGGCAATCCGCGCAACCGATAGAGTTTATATGCAGAGTGCAGCCCTTTATGCCCAGCTCGCGTATGACAGAACTGCCGAGCAATATCGCTTCGGCGTCCGCCTGAGGCGTGGAAGGCCCGAAGCATTCGCAGCCGAACTGGAAAAATTCACGCGTTCTGCCCGCCTGCGGTTTTTCGTAACGGAAAAAATTGGAAAGATAATATAATTTAAGAGGAAGAGAAGCGGCGTACAGCCCGTTTTCCACAACGCTGCGGCAGACGCAGGCGGTACCTTCGGGACGGAGCGTCATGCTGCGGTCGTCCTTATCGGTAAACGTATACATCTCTTTCTGCACAATATCGGTGGTCCCGCCGACGCCGCGCGCAAAAAGCTCGGTGCTTTCAAAAGTGGGGAACCTTATTTCGGAGAAACCGTATATCGCCGCCTGCTTTCGGCAGGTGTCTTCCACAAACCGCCACGCCGGCATTTCGGCGGGCAGGATATCGGAAGTTCCTCGCGGTTTTTTAACGTTCATTGTCTGCGGCCTTCTTTCCGTATGTTTTCGCGCCAGTCGAGATCGCCGCGTTCCAGCGCGAAAATAAGCGCTTCGGCAGTTGCGATATTGGTGGCGACGGGGACGTTGTTCATATCGCACAGGCGTATGATGTTCATTTCGTTTTCGAGATAGCTCATCTCGTGAGTGGGGTCCCCGAAATAAAGAAGCAGGTCGATCTCGTTATAAGTGATACGCGAAGCGATCTGATCGATCCCCCCGCGCGAACCGGTGAGGAGCTTTTCTATGACCAGCCCCGTAGCGTCGGTGATGTATTTTCCGGTGGTGGCGGTAGCACAAAGCTGGTGGCGGCTGAGGATGCCGCAGTAAGCCATGCAGAATTCGGTGACTAAGAGTTTTTTCGTATCGCTTGAAATAATGGCTATTTCCATAATTGACCTCCGGAAAAATTTTAAAACTTGACGCGTGTGTAGCGCCGTATTCTTTTTGGTTTTGTTACGTTATGAAGGAGCGGGATATTTTCGCCGGCGATGCGGCACGCAATGTTATACACCGCCGCCTCGTACGGCGATGCGGTACGGCGGCCGGAGCCGAAAGCGGTGACCCCGCGTTCCTGGTCCGTGACCGCGTTGTCGTCACGCGGGACGACGCCTATGAGCCGTATGGCGCTGCCGTCTATCATCTGCGCCACGGTCGGGAGCGCGCCCGCGCGCGCGAGCTCGGCGCGATAGCAGTTGACTGCCAGGCGTACCGAACGGAAACCGCGTTCCTGCAAACGGAGGCCGGTCTTTTCGGCGGCGCGGACTGATATGGACTGATGCATACACACCACCACTGCGTCGTCCGCGCAGGCGGCAAACGAAAGATAATACGGCGTTTCTTCGGCGGAAGAATCTATGACGACGTAATCGTAGGCGCCGCGCAGGGTGCGGAAAAGCTCCAGGAACCGTTCGCGTGCGGGAATCACTTCCGGTTTTTTGCAGGGAGAAGCTATGAACGAAAGCCCTTTGACCGTATCGCAGCGCACGGTCGCCTGTTCCACGGTGCATACGCCTGCGAGCACGTCGGCAATATCGTAAAGCGCGGCGTTTTCCAGACCGAGCGCCATGTCCATGCAGTACATGCCCATGTCGCCGTCGACAGCGAGTACGCGGTTGCCCATGCGTGCGAGCACGGCTGCGATATTGGCGGCAAGCGTGGTTTTCCCCACGCCGCCCTTAAAAGACGTTATGAACAATACTCGCCCCACCGCAGACTTCTCCTTCTTACATATATTCGGTTTATATTATCATTTTTAGTTGATTTTGTCAAGCCGAAAGACCCGATTTTTGGTTTTCGCTATACATTTTTTACATTCTTGCCAAAAAGCGAAATAATAACTTGACAACCGACAAAATATATGGTATCATTCATACGACCTGAAACACATTCTTTAAGCAGGTGCAGAGACGCCGGCAAGATGTTATTCGTTGTTCAGCACATATCTGCCGTTTTGCCGCGCCCTTGCATTGATAAGGGCGCGTTTTTTGTCGGACGCAGGAGTATTCGCCGGCACGCCCGGAAAGGAGCGGTAAATCATGGAAGAAAGATCCCGTATCCTCAACGCGGAATCGTTCGACCGCGCGCTGATGCGCATCTCGCACGAGATACTCGAACGCAATCCGGAAAGCGCCGAGCTGTGCATAGTAGGCGTGCTCCGCCGCGGAGCGACGCTCGCCGCGCAGATCGCCGAAAACCTGAGCAAGCTTTCGGACGTCAAACTTTACACCGGCACGCTGGATATCACCTTTTACCGCGACGATCTGGGAAAGCAGGCGCGCGACCCGTCGCTGAACCACACCAACGTGGATTTTGACGTCGAAGGTAAGACAGTGATAATTGTCGACGACGTGCTTTACACGGGCAGGACGGCGCGCGCAGCCATGGACGCCGTGATGGCGCTGGGAAGACCGCAGAAGATCCAGCTTGCGGTGCTGATCGACCGCGGTCACCGCGAACTCCCCATAAGGGGCGATTACGTGGGCAAAAACGTACCCACGTCGCGCAAAGAGATAATCGCGGTCCGCGTCCCCGAATACGACGGGCAAAAAGAAGTTGTCATTTTAGGTTAGAAAAGGAGAATAAAAATGGACAAAGCGCAAAACAACCTCATTTATCAGATCAAAGACAAACCGCCTTTCTTCTCTACCCTGGTGTTCGCGCTGCAGCAACTGCTCGCGATAATCGCCGCCACCATAGCGGTCCCCACCATTGTAGGCAACGGGATGTCACAGTCGGCAGCCCTTTGCGGCGCCGGTATAGGCACGCTGGTGTATCAGCTCTTCACCAAATTCCGCAGCCCCGTTTTCCTGGGCTCGTCGTTCGCGTTCCTGCCTTCCATGTTCGCGGCTTTCGCAGGCGGCGTCACTGCTGCCAGCGGGTACGTTGGACTGCTCATCGGCGCAGGACTCGCCGGACTCGTTTACGTCATCCTTTCGATAATCGTTAAATTCTGCGGCACCAACTGGATCGAAAAAGTCATGCCCGCAGTGGTCATCGGCCCGACCGTTTCCATCATAGGCCTTTCGCTCGCCGGCAACGCAGTGGGCGACGCGGTCGGCGGTGCGCTCAAGGACGGCAACGGCTCGTTCATAATGGACACTCACGCGATCATCTGCCTGATCTGCGCTCTCGTTACCCTCTTCACCGTCATAATCGCTTCGGTTTTCGGCAAAAAGATGGCCAAACTGATCCCGTTCATTATCGGTATAATCGCCGGCTACATAGTCGCGACGATATTCACTCTCATCGGCAACGCTAACAACGACGCCACGCTCCAGATCATCAACTTCAACCTGTTCAAAGATATGAAATGGGTGCCCGATTTCACGTTCGTCAAAGCGTTCTTCTCTAACGAACCGTTCTTCTGGGGCACGGATACCGCCGGCAACGCGATCTCGTTTTGGACATATTTCGGCACCATCGCCGTGGCTTACGTCCCCGTTGCTTTCGTCGTGTTCGCAGAACACCTTGCAGACCACAAAAACATCTCCTCCATAATCGGCAAAGACCTGCTTAAAGACCCCGGCCTCGACAAGACCCTGCTCGGCGACGGCGTTGGATCCATAGCCGGCGCGTTCTTCGGCGGCTGCCCCAACACCACCTACGGCGAATCGATCGGCTGCGTGGCGATAACCCGTAACGCTTCCGTCATCACCATCACCTGCACCGCGTGCATAGCTATCATAGCTTCGTTCATCGCTCCGTTCGTCACCTTCCTTGCTACCATACCCGGCTGCGTAATGGGCGGCGTGTGCTTCACCCTTTACGGCTTCATCGCCGTTTCCGGCCTCAAGATGATACAGAAAGTCGACCTCAACGACAGCGGCAACCTTTTCACCGTTGCGACAATCCTTATTGCCGGCGTCGGCGGCATGAAACTGCTGTTCGGTAAGATCACCCTTACCGGCGTCGCCTGCGCGCTTATTCTCGGCATAATCTGCAACGCGATCGTCAACATAAAAAGACGCAAGCAGAAAAACGGCTGATCTGCCGTAAACGCAAATAAAAACAGCCATCGGGAAAAGCTTTTCCCGATGGCTTTTTATTTTTGCCGCGGCAAAAGCGGCTGAACGTATTCATACCGTCATTTGCCCGGCAGGGCAAACATCATTGAAAAAAGCACGCTTGACGCGCGCTTTTTTCTGGCTGCGGAAGAAGGATTTGAACCCTCACAAACAGAGTCAGAGTCTGTCGTGCTGCCATTACACAATTCCGCAAAATGGATATATGATAATATTTTTACGCCGACGATTACATAAAATGCAATGCGGCAAAAATAACTGTTGACAAGTGGTGACCCGTAGGAGAATCGAACTCCTGTCTTCGCCGTGAGAGGGCGACGTCTTAGCCGCTTGACTAACAGGCCACGTTCCGATTGGCTCAATTATAATATCACACGGCGGATGATTTGTCAATACGAAATTTTATTTTTTTGCACAAAAATAAGCGGGAGGAGTGTAAAAATGCTGCCGAAAGAGCTTTACAAGCGAATACCCGCCATATTGCTTTACGCGGCCGCCGGCATTGCGGGACTGTGGCTGGCGGTAAAATACGCCCTGCCGGCGCTTTCTCCTTTTATACCCGCGTATATCGCGGCGGCGGCGCTTCAGCCGCTGATGCGGCGGATCCGCGGCGGCCGCGGGACGCGCAAACTTATAGCTGCGGCGGCTGTGATAGCGGCGGCGGCACTTTTGGGGTACGTTTGCTTTGCCGCCGCGGCGCGGATCTACCGCGAGCTTTCGGAGCTGGCGCAGAACGCCGCCGAGCTGGTACGGCGCGCGCGTGAAGACGAAAGCTTTGCCGCCGGTATAATAAAGCGCATAAACGACGCCTTTCCGTTTGCCGACATAGAGGGCTGGCTGACCGGCGTATGGCGCGACCTTGACGCACGCCTCAGTTCCGCCGCGACCGACGTGATATCCGCGGTGACGTCTGCCGTGCTGCCGCTGCTGGCGCGTGTGATATCTTTTCTGCCCGGGGCGTTTTTGTACGGATTCGTGCTGGCGCTTTCGGCGTATTACATGACCGTGGAATTCGACCGCGTCAACCGCGCGCTGGCTTCGCTTATACCCGCGCCGGTCCGCAAATACGTTTCCGCCTGCCGCACGGAGCTGCGCGCCACGCTCCCCGCCATGCTGCGCGCTTACGGTATACTGTTCCTTATGACTTTTGCCGAGCTTTTTGCGGCTTTTTCGCTTATACGCACGGAATATCCGCTGGTGAGCGCGTTCCTCATAGCGGCGTTCGACATACTGCCCGTGCTGGGCGCTGGGATGATACTTGTGCCGTGGGGGCTGGGCGCGCTGATCCTGGGCGACACGGCGCGCGGTTTCGCACTGCTTATAACGTTTGGGGTAATGACGATCGTGCGCGAAATAACCGAGCCGCGCCTTGTGGGGAAAAGCGTGGGGCTTCCGCCGCTGCCGGCGCTGGTTTCCATGTACGCGGGGCTGAAGCTTTTCGGCGTGGCGGGGATGATACTCGGTCCGCCCGCAGCCGCGGTGTGCCGCGGCGTGATACTTTCTTTCCGCCGCACGCGAACGCCCGAATGACCGCCCGCGGGGTGCGTTTACCCACTTTTGCGTTTGCTTTTTGCTTTAACATAAAAAGCAAACCGGCTGAGATTTTTGCTCAGCCGGTTCTGTATCAGCGTGTTTGTTTGATATCGATAAGCAGATATACCTGCTTAGTTACCGCCGAACATCGAAGCATAACCCGCAGCGTTTATTTCCGACGGTGTTTTACAGACATACTCGTATTCGCAAACAACCATCTTTTCGCCGGTTTCCACGCCGTCTTCCACAGGATATAGGCAAAGTCTTACTTTTATAACCGTTCCAATGTTGTCATCTATCAAATTTGCTATTCCGCAATCAAATTCCGTAACCAAGTCAAACAAATCATTATAGGATATTTCTCCATCCGGAAACGCTATATTTAACAGTCTTATAGGCGTATTTGCCGGGACTTCCGTATCACTTAATATGCCCATTCCGCCAAATGCCGCATAGCTGCCTGCAAGATATATAGAGTACGACGCGACGTTCTTATCGGACTCGATTTCATAGTCGGCATGCCATTTAAGATATTTTGTGAATTTGTTCTTAAATTCTTCCCGTTCATCTATTTTGTCGTCACCCCTGATTTCAGGCGGATACGAATAGAAAGCGTATGCGACATCAGGCATGAACGGTGAGGTGAAACTCGCGCCGAAAACGGGAATTCCGACGAACCTTTCATCGTTAGGATCCAGCGTTTCAACATATGCTATAGGCAGCAACTCTTCTAATGCTTCTTCCGACGGCTCTTCAGACAGCTCTTCAGATATTTCCGAGGATTCTTCATCAGAGCTTTCATCTGCCGAGCTGTTGGCCGAACTCTCTTCCGATATCTCCGAAGATTCTTCAGCAGAAATCGCGGGCTCCGTACTTACGGTCGAATTATCTTCGGCAGAAGCGTTGCTGTCGATCTGTTCAATAACTGCGTCCGCTATTTTTTGTATATCTTCTTCAGTCAGCGATTTATCAGCTTCTTCAAGCTCTTTTTCAACTATTTTTTTTACGATATCTTCATTAAGATTAGTATCATTGTAATCAGCAAGCGCTTCAGAAATTGCTTCTTTTATTGTGTCGTCAGTGGGAGCGTTTCCCACTTTATCAAAGATACTCTTGAGCTTGCCTTCAAAATCTTCCCACGTCATGTAATTGGGATTATCTATCTTTTCTATAACACCTTCGGTCTGTTTGTTGGTGCGGTCCTGAAGGTACGCGGACTCTTCGGCTTTTTTGACCACGTTGCTGATAGTGGGTATCAGCACGGCGGCAAGGATCGCTATTACCGCTATAACAATGACGAGTTCAACTATGGTGAACCCTTTTTTGTTCGTTCTTTTCATATGTTCCTCCTGAAAAGGCGTATCCACAGAGCATGAGATCGCCGCACACCCGGCGTAATGCCGGATGTGCGGGCTCTGTGCATTGCAGTTGGTAAAAACAATTCTGTTTTTCAGAAAATAGCGTTGAAATAGATCAAGTATCAAACTGAGCGGCTTTAACCGTTAGACTCAGCGGCCTTAACCGTATAAACTATTTTGCCGTTATACTCTTTAACATTTTCGGTAGTAACGTTCTCACCAAAAAGCTCTTTTGCTGCGGCTTCATCGTCTTTGGGCTCGGTGTTGAAAACGCCGTCTTTAACAACAAAGAAATGCTTGTCATCAACCTTGATTATAAGATCGGAAGGGATTTCTTCTTTTGCTTGAGCGGTGTCAACTACATACTGTTCGTAAACAGTTCTTGCGTCTGCGAGAGCAGCGGATTCATTAGCTTTGCCGATAATGTTGCTGAAAACGGGGATCAGCACTGCGGCGAGGATTGCGATAACTGCGATAACGATAACGAGTTCAACGAGCGTAAAGCCCTTCTTATTCATTTTTTTCATGATGTTTTCTCCTGTCATTTTTGTTTTTTTGTTTGTTTTCGGGGCGCTGACGGTGGATGGAACATATTCAGCACAGCCAACTGCAAAGTGTTATATAACGCCTTTCGGCGGACACATACTTTGTAACGGGCTCCGCCGTGCAGGCGGCGGAACGCGCGGAAATAACGGCGCGGCAACGGCGGGCGAGTTTTACCGCCAGTCCGTTGAGCTTGCGGGTGAGGATGGCCGCCACGCCGACAGTCTGGAGCAGGGTGAACGCGGCGAGCGCGAACACCACCGCCATGGCGGTATCGCCGCTGCCGAACAGAAGTCCCCTTACGGCGTCGGCCGCCGGGCCGCCGATGACGCGCGACCAAAGCTCAGCGCCGGCGGAAAAGCCGGGGATGAACGATATGTAAAGGAGCCCCACGGTGAACGCCACCGCATGACAAACTACCGCATAGCGGTAATTGCGTTTTTCAAGGCAGCGGGCGACCGCGGCGCCGGTGATAACGTACAGCAAAACGAACGCCATACAGAAAAGCTCCTCCCCTTAAATTCCGTAAACATGAGCGGGCTGCGCAAAAAATGTATACGCTCCCTTTTTATACTCCTATTTATTATAACCGGTACCGCGGCGTTTGTCAAGCCGTTTGTTTTAACTGTTGGGCGCAGCGCGGCGGCATGCGGTTTTTTTGACATGGGCGCGCTTTAATTGAGCAAAACGTGCGTTCCGCGCCAAAAGGCGGCAGTAATAGTAAAAAAACTCAGCCCCGGTTCGACACACATTACGTAAACCCGGCGTTATAATATCCGCACTCGATCAAAAAGCCGGAGGACGTATGTTATGAAGACAAAAAATGAAGATCTGCCGCGTTTGGCGCTTAACGCGGCGTTTGGGGCGGGCGCGTTTTTCTGCGCGCTTTCTGAAGCGCGCTGCGGGGTGTTCCCATTTGGGCTTGCGCTGTGCTGCGGAGTTAGAAAATACCAAACGCCGGTGCTTTTGGGTACGCTTGCCGCTTCGCTGCTCGGCGGGAGCGCGGGGTATGTGCGCGCGGCGGCGGCTATGCTGATATTCGCCTGCCGATTTATGCTGCGGCGGTGCGGAAAAGAGATCACGCCCGCCGCGGCGCTTGCGCTTTCGGCAGGGGCTACCCTTATGACGGCGGCGCACGGAATGGCGAACGGCAGCGTGCTGTACGATTCCGCCGTGCGCGCCGGTTGCACGCTGGCTCTGCTGCCGCTGTTCGCCGTGACGGTATCGTTCCACACGCCTTTTGCGGGGAAAGACGCGGCGAAGACGGGTAAGCTGAAACGCCGCATAGCGCTTCTGGCGTGGGCGTTTTGCCTGGTGCGCGCGTTCCGCGCCGCGGATATCGGCACGTTTATGCCTTCGCTCGCCGCCGGCTTTTTCTGCACGCTGGCGGCAGGGCGCGAAAGCCCGTTTTTCGGCGGGATGTGCGGCTTTGCGGCGGGGCTCGCCTGCGGCGAAACGTATATCCCCGTAATGTGCATAGCGGGAATGGCGTACGGGATATTCCGCCCGGATTCCAAGTGGTTCGCGCTGATATTTTCCACGCTGCTTTCGCTGACTTCCGGAGTATATCTTACAACGTTTGAAGGCGCATTCCCGCAGTTTTTCAACCTTATAGCGGGGGCGGCGGCGTTCGGGGCGGCGCAGGACAAGCTGCCGGCGCCGGTCCGCGAGCAGGCCGAACGCGCGGCAGGCGGCGCGGCGGAGCTCAAAAAGATGTCGGCGGCGTTCGCCGCCATATCCGAAGCGTTCTGCACCGAACAGCCGCCCGCGGTAAAGCGTTCCGAACTGTGCGCGCGCACAAAAGCGGCGGTGTTTTCCAAATGCGAAAAATGCCGCGGATATGCGGCGTGCCGCATAGACAAATATGATTATGTAAACCAGCTTACGTCCCTTGCGGCGTTCGGGGATCCGCTGCCGCGGCATATCGCCGCGCAATGCCCGCACGCGGCCGGGCTTGCAAAAGAGGCGTTCGCCATATCGGCTTCCATGGCGAACGACGCTGCGGCGCGTTCGGACGAAAAAGCGGAAAACTATATGTCGTTTGCCCGGATACTGTGTTCCGCCGGCGAAAAAGCCGAAACGCGCGCCGTGCGCGACGCTTCTTCCGCGAACGCGGTGAAAGAAGCGCTGGGCAAAATCGGCATGACTTACGCGGACGTTGAAGTGCGCGGCGAAAGATCGCCGCTTGTGCGAATATGCGGCGCCGACGCGGAAAACTGCAAAACCACGCCGGAAGAGCTGCGCCGGGCGGTCGCGGGCGCGCTGAAAACGCGTTTTTCCGCGCCCGAAATAGCAAAGACCGCCGCGGGCTGGGAAATAACGCTGCGCGCGCTGCCGCGGATACGCATAGAATACGGCAAGGCGTGCGCCGGGAAGACCGGCGAAACGGTGAGCGGCGACACCGCCGTGGCTTTTGAAAGCGAAGGGTGCGTGTTCTATTCCCTGCTCGCCGACGGGATGGGGTCGGGCGCGGACGCGGCGGCTTCTTCGCGCCTGGCGGCGCTTTTTATGGAAAAGCTGATACTTGCGGGCGGCGACAAAAAAGAGGCGCTCGCCATGCTGAACCGCATGCTGCTTACGCGGCGCGACGAGGTGTTCACCACGGTGGACCTTCTGGAGGTAGACAGGATATCCGGCGACGCGTGCATAATCAAGGCGGGCGCGGCGCCGTCGTTCCTGTTCCGCGCCGGCAAATGCTGGAAGATCGCAACCGACACGCCGCCGGCAGGCGTGCTCAGCGGCATGAAGGTGACGCAGACTTCGCTTTCGTTCCGCAGCGGCGACATTTTCGTAATGCTTTCGGACGGCGCCTGCCCTGACCGCGGCGTTCCGCCCGCGCCTTCGGCAAAAGAGACCGCGGCGGCCTACGCGGCGGAAATCCTGGGTTCGCGCCGCGGGGGAGAAAGCGCGGACGATATGTCTGTCTGCGTAATAAAGGCGGTGTGACTATTGACTTTTTGCCCGCGCGGTGGTAAAATACTGCCGAAATAAGGTGAGCAAAGGAGTTATTATCATGATACGCATAGGAACGGTCAACATAGACACTTCGCACGCGCCTTCGTTCGCGGAAATACTGCTGAAAGAAGACCGCGCAAGGTACACCGCCATATACAACGACGGCTTCCGCACAGACGAAGAGGTCGACGCTTTCATTAAGAAATACGGTCTGGAAAAGCGCTATTACGATCTGTCCGAAATGGCGGACGATATAGACGTGGCGTTCATACAGTCGTGCGACTGGGACCGCCACATAGAACTCTGCCGTCCGTTTATAGAAAAGAACGTCCCCGTGTTCATAGACAAGCCGCTCGTAGGCAATCTGCACGACGCGCGGATAATAGAGCAGTGGGCTGCCGAAGGCAAGGTCATCTTGGGCACTTCCGCCATGCGCTACACCTACGAGCACGACGATTTCTTTGCGCAGAGCAGTGCCGACGACATTATTTCGGTGACCGCGACGGTGGGCGTTGACGAATTCAACTACGCGATCCACGCCGTGGAAGAAATATTGGGTTTTGTAAACAACACCTTCCCCGTTTCCACGGAATACATAGGCACCAACGACGCCGGCGGAGTGGAGGTCGATTCCTACCGCGTAATATTCGCAAACGGCGTTTCGGCTCATTACCACATCTGCAAAAAGGGCTGGCAGCCATCTACGGCGATAGTCATGACAAAAAAGACCACCTTTGTGTATAAGATAGATTCCGGCAAGGTGTACGAAGCCATGCTCAAACAGGTCTGCAACTATTTTGAGCACAAACAAAACAGCATGGCGAGCGTTGAAAGCATGCTTTACGCGGTACGCATCATGCTCGCCGGGATAAAATCGCGCAAATTCGGCGGAGCGCAGCTTTTGTGCGAGCTCACCGAAGACGATCCCTGCTTTGACGGGCTCAAATTCTATCTGGGCTACAAAGCCGCAAACGGTCATTGATCGCCATGGTACCGCAAGGTTTTGAAAGTGCGCGCGGGCTGAAAAATGTGCGCGATTTCATTTGGGATTTCGACGGCACGCTTTTCGACACATACAGTTACACCGTACCGTGCTTCTGCGCCGCAGTGCGCGCCGTGGGCGGAACGGCCGACGAAGCCAAAGTCTACGAGCTGATGATGAACAGCATCCCCGCCGCGTTCAAATGGTACATAGAAGAACAGCAGCTGGATTCCGCTCTGCTTTACGCCGAATACAAACGTATTCACAGGTGGGACCCCGTGTCGCAAGGCGGGCCTTTTCCCTACGCGCGTGAGCTTTTGCGGCTGATCTGCCAAAGCGGGCGGCGGAATTTTATGTTCACGCACCGCACGGCGGACGTCTACGAGCTTATGGGCTATTGGGAAGCGCTTGAATACTTTACCGACATAGTCACGCTGGCGGACGGCGTCGCCGCAAAGCCGTCGCCGCAGGCGATAGAGCTGCTTGCAGAGCGCAACGGCATGGATAAGAGCCGCACCGTGATGGTGGGCGACCGCGAAATGGATATCCTTTCCGGCGCGAACGCGGGCGTGCTGACCTGCCATGTGACCAACGGCAAGCCGTACAAGGATTTTGACTGCGATATCCGCATAAATTCATTGCGCGAAATATACGGAGCGCTCGGGGGCAAATGCGTATGAGCAAAGCGAACATGACCACGCTTTGCTACATAGAAAAAGACGGCGCTTACCTTATGCTGCACCGTGTAAAAAAGCAAAACGACGAAAACAGCGGCAAATGGATAGGCGTGGGCGGCCACTTTGAAGCAGGCGAATCGCCCGAAGACTGCATGAAGCGCGAAGTGTACGAAGAGACGGGGCTTGTGCCCTGCGAATGGAGCTACCGCGGGATAGTGACTTTTGTTTCCGACGAATTCGGCACCGAATATATGCACCTTTTCACGGTATCGCGGTTCGAAGGCGCCTTGCGCGAATGCGACGAAGGCGTGCTGGAATGGGTCCCCGTGCCGCTTGTGAACACGCTGCCCGCCTGGGAGGGCGACCGTATTTTTTTGAAGCTTTTGCAGACCGGCGCGCCGTTCTTTTCGTTAAAGCTGGTCTACCGCGGCGAAACGCTCGCCCGCGCAGAGCTGAACGGAAAAGCAATGGAATAAATACCGCAAAAAAAGAAAAAACAGATCTGTCGTAAAGACCGATCTGTTTTTGCGTTATCGGAAAGATCAGTTCAATATAGCCGCGTAAACGAAGCGTAATGGTCGGACGAGTAATAAATAAGTCCGTCGTCTGACCAGACGATCCTGAGCGAGTTGCGTTTGCCGCCGTTATACCCGACGTCGCATTCATACCAGATCCTGCCCTCTTTTGCGGGGAGCAGTCCTTCGCGGTTATAGAACACGTCGCCGCCGAGCGATTTCCCCGGCGCGTATTTCCAGAGATCGCCGCTCTTCCACCCCAGCGCGTTCGCCTGCGATTTGGTGATGAAATTTGACGGGAGCGCGCCGTAAACGTGAAGATACAGCGCCACGTCGTCTTTTGCAACGTACGTTCCGTCTTTGGCTATGCGCTCTATAACGCCGGATCCGAGCCGTGCGCCGCAAAGCGCGCATTCGGTGTGCCACGTGCCGTCGCTTTCGCTGTCGGGCTCGCGGTCGGTCACTTTTCCGGACTCGACGTGGTCGCAAAGCGCGTATTCAGCCGGGAACAAAACGTGCCGCAGCAGGTAGACGGCGTCGGCGGAATCCACCGTTCCGTCGGCGTCGAGATCGAGCCCCGCGCCGACCGGGTATTCGCTTGGAAACAGCGCGTGCCGCAGCAGATACACCGCGTCGGCGGAATCTACTTTTCCGTCGCCGTCGAGGTCGTACCATTGCGCAAGCTCTGCGCGCACGGGGAGCCGTACGGCCGCTGCAAACAGCACGAGCAGCACCAGCAGGCAGGAGACGCGTCTAAAAAAGCGTTTGGCTTTCATAGCTTATCTTCCGAGCATGGTCTTGAGCTTTTCTTCTTCGTAGGGCGGGAAAAGCAGCGCGTAGGTCTCACCGTCGAGCACGGCGTCGACCTGTATATACGAGCCGAGCGTAAGTATTCCGTTTCCGCCGCGCTTTATACCGTAAGGCGCGTATTCCGCCGAAGTATACGGCTTGCTCTTGTTCCAGAACCCCAGACCGCATTTGCGGCTGACTGTTTTGAATTCGCCCAAGGCGGCGACAGGCACGCGGTAGAGCGAACGGATATCGCTGACGCAAAGATACCCGTCCTTTACGAACACCTTGCGCGGATAGTTCATGAACAGCGCCGTGCGGAACATGGTATAAGGTTCGGCAACTCCGTTGTTCACGGTATATACGCAGTTGAGCACGTCAGTATCGGTGCAATCGGCGGGAACGCCGAACTTTTGCGCCGAAAGCGAAGTCACTTCGGCAAACGCCGCGTTGGCGCGCTCGCACGCTTCGTCGCGTTCGGGCGTGGACTGCAATTGCTTTTTTGCTCGGGAAAGCATTATCACCGCCACCGCCGCGCTTATAACGACCATGACGGCGGTCACTATCATGGGCAGAGTCTTTACGGACGACGCGTCGCGCACGAGCCCGAACACGAGCAGGACAGCCCAAACGACCGCGAACACGGCGCAGGTCTGACCTATGCGGCGCGCCGAGGGCGAGACCGTACAAAGCGAATCAGCGCGTTCGGCGAGCGAAGACGCCTGTTCGATCTTTTCTTCGAGCTCCGCGTCGGCGCGTTCCGAAATGAACCTGTCGCCGTCGAGGATCTCGTTTTCTTTGTTTTCAGTAACGTTTATGCCGAAAAAGTATTTCATACATACGTCCCTTTCTGATTTATTATCTGCCGGCGCAGACGCCGACGAACCAGTCGAATATGCGCTTTGCGTTTTCATCGTGCGTGCAGATCATTTCCGGATGATACTGCACCGCCAGAAAATCGTCTCTTCCCTGTGCGCAGATCGCCTCCGTGATCCCGTCCGGAGCGTGCGCGCAGGCGACGTACCCGGGCGCCAGCCGTTTTATGCCCTGATGATGGTAGCTATTCACCTTTATGCGTTCGCTGCCCATAACGCGGGCGAAAAGCGTGCCCGGCGCGATTTCTATTTCGTGTTCGGCGTTGCTGTGCGCTGTAGTATCGCCGTACTGCGAAGGGATATCCTGCCAGAGCGAGCCGCCGGCGAACACGTTGAGCGACTGCAATCCGCGGCAGATGCCCAGCGTGGGGAGCTTTATTTTGCGCAGCGCGGAAAAATAGCTCTTTTCGGCAAGGTCGCGCGCGGCGCATATCTCGCCGCATTTTTCGTGCCTTTCTTCGCCGTATTCGGCGGGATCTATGTCCGCGCCGCCGGTGAAGAGCACGCCGTCGAGTTTTTCAAGGTATTCCGCCGCTTCTTCGGCGGTAACTACATAGGGCAGCGCCACGGGGAGCGCCCCGGAAGCGCGCAGCGCGTTGAAATATGTGAGATTCACCGCGCAGCGGGAACCGTTATCCAAAGAACAGGTGAGTCCTATAAGAGGTTTCATTTATTTTACATTTCCTTTCCGAGTTCGCATACGGACGCGGCGATAAGCTTTGCCGATTCCGCTATGGAAGCTATATCGCACCATTCGTTTTTGGTGTGGTAGTTGTCGCCCACCGGGCCAATGTCGTCTACCGTGGGGATGCCCGCCAGCGTGGTATAAGCGGCGTCGGAGCCGCCGTTGGAATAAAATTCTTCCATTTTGCCCATACCGTATTTCTGAGCCACGGAATTTATGTGCCCGAACAGGCGGACGTTCGCCGGGGTACGCTCCATTGGCTTGCGGTCGCTTATGCGGACGACGCGGCAGGACGTGCCTTCCACGCGGCTGTGCGCCGCGACTTCTTCCAGCACGTTCATGGCGGTGTCGAATTCAGCCGTGTTTGAAATGCGCACGTCTATATACACGCGGCAGATATCCGGCACGACGTTGAGCGCCGTGCCGCCTTCTATTACTCCGCAGTTATAGGTAATGCCGTCCTTTACGCTCTTTTCTTCGAGCTCTATTATCTTATACGCGGCTTCGCGTATGGCGGAGCGGCCTTCGAAATAATCGCCGGCGTGCGCGGCGCGTCCCCTGATTTCGAGATACAGGCGGATAATGCCTTTTCTGCCGGTGGTCAGCTTTCCGCGTTCACGGCATTCGCAGTTGAAGAACGCGCAGGCGCCCGCCGCCTCTTCGAGCATGAAATCAAGCGTCTTTCCGCCCGAATGCACCGATTCGACCTCTTCGTCGCTTTGAAGTATGAGCTTGACCGGACGGTCGGAATAACCCGTGCGTTTGAGCGCTTCCAGCGCCAGAAGCCCCACCGCTATGCCGCCCTTGCAGTCTATGACTCCGGGGCCGATAAGTCTGCCGCTTTCCTCCCTTACCGGCGAATAGCCGAATTCACCTTTTTCAAAGACGGTATCCATGTGCGCCGAAATACACGCCGGCGCGAGCTTGCCCCCGTTTGCGTAAGTCACGCTCGCAACATCGCCGGCGTTTTCGATCTTGCGGCGTTTCACTTCAAAGCCGAGCGAACGCGCTTTTTCACACACGGCATCGCAGACCGCGTCCACGCCCGCCTTATCTTCGGATTTGCTTTCTATGGAGCATATTTTGACAAGGAAATCTTTGTATTCCTCCGCAAGAGAATCTATTGCGGAAAACAGCTTTTGCAAATCGTATCAACCTCCGAACTGCATATATTTAATAAATTTACGTTCAAAACCGTCGCTGTTTGCAAGCTCTACACAGCGGCATCTGCGCGCCGTCTCTTCCAGATACCGCCTGAACCCGACGTCGGTGACCGCGCGCGCGGCGCCCGCCAGCGCGGCGTTGCCCGCGGTGACGCACAGATCGCGGAATTCCCGCGGGATAATGCCCAGATCAGCGGCGGTCTGCGGCGAAAGCGCGCTGCCGAAACCGCCCGCTATATAAAATTTTTTTATCTTTCCGCGCACGGAACACATATCCAGCAGCGTTTCGATCCCCGCCCTGACGGCGGATTTTGCAAGCTGGAGCGAACGCGCGTCCCGCGCGGTAAAAAACACGTCTTCGGTAAGATAATACGTTCCCGCCATCCTGCCGCTCGGATCCATGTGACCGCATTTCAGCAAATACGCGGCAAGGTCCGCGATACCGGTCCCGCACAGTCCGCGCGGCTTTCCGCCGCCGATGACAGAATATTCGGGTCCGCCGCCGTTTGATACCACGGCGTTCACCGCGCCTTCGCACGCGGGCATACCGCACGCCATGCCGCCGCCTTCGAAGCATGGCCCCGCGGAAGCGGACGTGCAAAGCAGCGTATCGGCGCCGTCATAGCAGAACAGTTCGGCGTTGGTGCCTATATCCGCCACTATGCACGGCTCGCCCGGGACCATACATTCCGCGACCGCGCAGACCGCGTCCGCGCCGAAAAACGGCGAAGCGCACGGCGCGTAATATACGCCGTCCTTTTCGTGGCCGAAAAGCGATGGGGCGGAAAAAGGCCAGACGCGCAAGCCGGAAACGTCCTCGCCGCAGAGCAGGCACAGCATTGCGGTGTTGCCTGTTACCACGCGTCTTTCGCCGCAAGCGAGCGCCCCGACGCAGGCGGATATTTCGTCTTGCAGGATCCCGGCGCCGCCGGAAGCGGCGAATTCTATACGGCTTATGACGTCGGCGCCGTGAGCCGCCTGGGGGTTCGGCGCGCCGCAAGTATAAAGCGGACTGCCATCGCGCAGAGAATACGCGGAACACGCCACGGTGGTGGTCCCTATATCCACGGCGCAGCCGACCTTGTCTTCGCCGCCGAGCGGCGCAATTTTGGCAGCTCCGTTCGACGATAGCACTTGAATTTTGTCCGCCGTTGTGTTATAAATTATATAAGAGTCCCCGGTGAGGACCGTCCGGCAGGCGAGCGCGCTGCCATCGGGGCTTTCAGGGCGATATTCTCCGGCGATATGCACGCGGCATTTGCCGCAGACGCCTTTTCCGCCGCAGGGCGAATAAAACGGCGCGCCCATATCGGCAAGCGCCTGCGCCGCCGTGACGGGGCCGGTATATTCTTTTTGATATTCCGTGCCGTTCACACGGGCGCGCACTTTCACAACATATCACCGCCTCTACATATTTTACAACATTAGTTTTGATTTTACAATATAAAAATACATTTTTGCACGGAGGAAAACGCAATGAGCAGCGCAGACACCGCTTTTATCGCAACTTGCCGCAACATAATAGATAACGGGAGCTGGGTCCGCGACGAGCGGGTGCGTCCGAAATGGGACGACGGCACGCCCGCATACACCAAAAAGGTGTTCGGCGTGGTGAACCGCTACGATCTTTCCAAAGAATTCCCGCTCATAACGATCCGCCCCATATCGCTGAAAGCCGCAGTAGACGAGATCCTGTGGATCTGGCAAAAAAAATCCAACAACGTACACGACCTGGGCAGCCATATCTGGGACGCGTGGGCGGACGAAAACGGATCCATAGGCAAGGCGTACGGGTATCAAATGGGCGTCAAGCACAAATACAAAGAGGGCGAATTCGACATGGTCGACCGCGTGCTTTACGACCTTAAAAACAATCCCTGCTCGCGCCGGATAATGACCAACATCTATAACTTTGCCGATCTTCACGAAATGGCGCTGTACCCGTGCGCATATTCCATGACTTTCAACGTCACCGACGGAAAGCTCTGCGCCATACTCAACCAGCGTTCGCAGGATATGCTGGCGGCAAACGCCTGGAACGTTGCGCAGTACGCGGCGCTGGTGTATATGTTCGCGCAGGTATCGGGGCTGGAGCCGGGCGAGTTCGTGCACGTTATCGCCGATTGCCATATCTACGACAGGCATATACCCATTGTAGAAGAGCTTATTAAGCGCGAGCCCTACCCCGCGCCCACGGTCACGCTGGATAAAAGCATAACCGATTTTTACGATTTCACACCCGAAAGCTTCAAAGTGGAAAACTACCTCCACGGCGAAAAGATACCGCGCTTCCCCGTTGCGGTCTGACGAAAGGAAAACAAGGAATGAAATTCATTGTCGCGGTCGATAAAGAATGGGGCATAGGCAACAAGGGCGATCTTCTGGCGCGCGTCCGCGCAGATCTTGCCAATTTCCGCCGCGTGACGGCGGGCAAGGTGGTAGTGTACGGCTCCAACACTCTTGCCACTTTCCCCGGAGGGAAAGTTTTGCCCAAACGCACCAACATAGTGCTGAACTGGGATAAGGATTATCATCCCGAAGGCGCAACGGTGGCGCATTCGCTGGACGAACTTTTTGATATCCTTAAAGCGTACGACACGGACGACGTTTTCGTAATAGGCGGCGCGAGCATGTACCGCCAGCTGATCCCTTACTGCGACACGGGATATATCACGTTTTTTAACAAGTCTTACGAAAAAGACGTTTACATACCCGATCTCGATTCCGACCCGGAATGGCGGCGCGTCAGCCAAAGCGAAACGTTCACGAGCGATCCCGCCACAGACACCGAAAGCGGGCTTGAATTTTACTTTACCGAATACCGCCGCGTAAGCGCGCGCAGGGACGGAACGACCGAGCTGGGATGCACGTTCCCGATAACACGCAGCGCGGTAAGCGCGGCGCTGGACGGGCTTATTGCAAGCAGAAATCCGCGCAAAGCGCTTATTCTGCCGCCCGATCACACCCGGCTTTATTCCGGCGGCGGCATGATAACGAATATGCTGTGGCACAAGCTTAAAGACAGGTGCGAGGTGGATATAATGCCTGCGCTGGGAACGCACGCCCCGATGACAAAAGACGAATGGGAAGAGTTTTTCGGCGACGTGCCGTTTGAAAAAATGACGATCCACAACTGGCGCACCGACGTGGTCCGCGTGGGTGAAGTCCCCGCGGAGTTCGTGAAAGAAGTTTCGGAAGGCGTTATGGACGAGCCCGTCCCCGTAGAAATAAACCGGCGTCTGCTCGATACGTCGTACGACCTGATAATTTCCGTGGGGCAGGTCGTCCCGCACGAAGTGGTGGGAATGGCAAACTATTCCAAAAACATATTCGTCGGCTGCGGCGGCAGCGGGATGATAAACGCTTCGCATTCGCTGGGCGCGTTCTACGGCATGGAACGGATAATGGGCCGCGACTTTTCGCCGGTAAGAAAAGTCTTTGACTACGCCGAACGGAATTTTATAGCCGGGCTGCCCATAGTATACGTGCTCACGGTATGCGCAGGCGGCGGCAAGACCGATATCCGCGGGCTGTATATAGGCCGTGACCGCAAGCTGTTTGAACACGCCGTGGCGCAAAGCCAAAAAATAAATCTGGACCGCCTGCAAAAGCCGGTGAAGACCGCCGTGGTGATGCTCGACGCAGGCGAATTCCGTTCGACCTGGCTGGGCAACAAAGCGATCTACCGTCTGCGCATGGCCATGGCGCAAGGCGGCAGGCTGATAATTATAGCCCCGGGCGTACGCCGTTTCGGCGAAGACGGCGAAAACGACCGGCTCATACGCAAATACGGCTACTGCGGGCGCGAAAAAGTGCTTGAGCTTGTAAAAACCGAATCGGAGCTGCGCGCCAACCTTTCGGCGGCGGCGCACCTTATACACGGTTCTGCGGACGGCAGGTTCCGCGTGGTCTACTGCGCCGGCGGACTGACGCGCGCCGAAGTGGAAAGCGCCGGCTTTGAATATATGCCGCCCGAAGAGGCGGCGCGGAAATACCGCGTTGATTCGCTTAGAGACGGCTGGAACGAGGTCGACGGCGAAGAGATCTTTTACGTTTCCAACCCCGCGCTGGGGCTTTGGACGTTTGACGGTGAAGAAAAATGAAAACAATAGATCTGCACACTCATACTGTCTGCTCGGACGGATCCATGACCGCGCGCGAACTGGTACGCCACGCCAAGGAAAGCGGGCTTTCCGCCGTGGCGGTTTCGGATCACGACAGTGTGGACGGCGTTGCCGACGCGCTTGACGAAGGCAAACGCATAGGCATAGAAGTGATACCCGCCATAGAGCTTTCGGCTCAGTCAAACACCGAAACGCATATACTCGGCTATTTTATAGATACCGAAAACCCCGCCCTGCGCGAAAAGCTGCGCTACGCGCGGACCGTGCGCGACGAACGGCAGAACGAGATCTGCCAAAAGCTGAACGGGCTGGGCTTTGCGGTATCCATGGACGAGGTGCGCGAGCTTGCCGGCAGCGACATACTCTGCAGAGCGCATTTTGCGCGGCTTATGGTAAAGAAGGGCTATGTAGGTTCGGTAAAGCAGGCGTTCGACGAATATCTCGCCAACGGGCGGCCAGCTTTTTCGGGCCGCGAGGCGCTTACGGACGCCGAAGCGGTGCGGCTGATAAACGGCGCGGGCGGTATGGCGTTCTGCGCTCACCTGCATCTGACCCGAAAGACGGGCGCCGAGCTCGAAGAGTTCCTGCTCCGCTTAAAAGCGGAAGGTCTGGCGGGCGTTGAGGGATATTATACCGAATACACCCCGCAGATGCAGGAAGAATATCAGTCGCTCGCCGCGCGTCTGGGGCTGTGCATCAGCGGCGGCACGGATTTTCACGGCGCGTTCAAGCCGCACATAAGCATTGGAAAAGGGCTGGGGAACATGGCAATACCGTATTCCGTGCTGGAAAACATGAAAAAAGCATACGCCGAAAGGAAGGGTAAACAGATATGAAAAAAAGCGACGTCGGTCTTATAGGGCTCGCCGTGATGGGCGAAAACCTTGTTATGAACATGGAAAGCCACGGCTTTACCGTTTCGGTATTCAACCGGACGACGCAGAGAGTGACGGATTTTATAAACGGCAGAGCCGCCGGCAAAAACATTGTCGGCACGTATTCGCCGGAAGAGCTTGTGGCAACGCTGAAAAAGCCGCGCCGCGTTATGCTTATGATAAAGGCCGGCAAGCCGGTAGACGACATGATAGAACGGCTGATACCGCTGCTTGAAAAAGGCGACATAATAATAGACGGCGGGAATTCGCATTTCCCCGACACGGCGCGCCGCACCGCATACGTCGAATCCAAGGGGCTGCTTTATGTGGGCACGGGCGTTTCGGGCGGGGAGGAAGGCGCTCTTAAAGGTCCTTCCATGATGCCCGGCGGTTCGCCGGAAGCGTGGCAGTACGTAAAACCGCTGTTCACTTCCATTTGCGCGCACGTCGAAGACGGCTCGCCCTGCTGCGACTGGGTGGGCGAAGGCGGCGCCGGCCATTTTGTAAAAATGGTGCACAACGGCATAGAGTACGGCGATATGCAGATAATCTGCGAAGCGTACATGCTTATGAAAGACCTGCTGGGCATGAGCTGCGACGAAATGCACGACGTATTTGCCGAATGGAACAGAGGCGAGCTTAAGAGCTACCTTATAGAAATAACCGCCGACATACTCGCGTACAAAGACAAAGACGGCGAGCCGCTTGTAGAGCATATACTTGACGCCGCGGGGCAGAAAGGCACTGGCAAATGGACCGCGACGGCGGCGTTAGACGCCGGCGTACCGCTTACGCTGATAGGCGAGGCGGTGTTCGCGCGCTGCCTTTCGGCAATGAAAGAAGAAAGGGTGCGCGCGGCGGCGATATTCGGCGGCACCGGAAGACGCGCGTTCACAGCCGAAGAACGCGCCGCGTTCATAGAAAACATCCGCTGTGCGCTGCTCGCTTCCAAAATAGTTTCGTACGCGCAGGGATACACGCTTATGCGCGCAGCCGCCAGGGAATACGGCTGGGACCTGAATTACGGCGGCATAGCGCTTATGTGGCGCGGCGGCTGCATAATAAGGTCGGTCTTTTTGGGCAAGATAAAAGAAGCGTACGACAGAGCGCCGGATCTGCCAAACCTGCTTTTGGACGAATATTTCAAAGAGAAGATGCAAACGCTCACCGCCGGCTGGAGAAAGACGGTATCCGCCGCGGTGGAATGCGGCATACCCGTTCCTGCTTTTTCGGCGTCGCTCGCGTGGTTCGACGGCTGGAGGAACGAACGCCTTCCGCAGAACCTGCTTCAGGCCCAGCGCGACTATTTCGGCGCGCACACTTATGAACGCACGGATTCGCCGCGCGGCGAATTCTTCCACACCAACTGGACCGGAGAGGGCGGCAGCACCGTATCCGGCGGATACAACGCTTAAACGGAGGCATTTATGGAACTGAGGCAAAAAGCAAAATGGTCTATAGCAGTCCCCACCAGCATGGGCGTGCGGATAACGCCCGCTGACCGTCAGCCAGTACAGGCGTCGGACAAGTTCTTTATGCAGGCGACTTCCGCCGAAACCAACGTGGCCAGCGTGGCTTCGTACCTGGGCGAACCGGCGCTGGTGCTTACGGCTTTTGTTAAAAACTCGCCCATAGCGGCGTTCATCAAGCAAAATCTCCGCTCACGCGGGATGACTTTCTGCGCCAAAGAAGTGGAGCAGGGCGGCCCGTGGGGCTACCGGCATCAGTTCAACATAGCCGACAGCGGCGCCGGAGCGCGCGGCCCGCGCGTACACAACGACCGCGCCGGCGAGGTAGGCCGGACGCTTTGCGCCGCAGATTTCGACGCGGAACGCATTTTCGGCGAAGAAGGGGTAAAAATACTGCACCTTTCGGGGCTGATAGCCGCGCTTTCCGAGGAAACGGGCGAGCTTTGCGTTGCGCTTGCAAAAGCGGCGAAAAAGCACGGCACCGTGATATCTTTTGATCTGAACTACCGGGAATCGTTCTGGCAGGGCAGACGCGCGGAGCTTGAAAAGGTGTTCAGGACCATAGCGCAAAACGCCGATATCCTTGTGGGCAACGAAGAAGATTTTCAGCTTTGCTTTGGGATAAAAGGCCCCGAAGCCGGCGGAAAAGATATAGAAAGCAAGATGGGGTCTTTCCGCGCCCTTATAGAAGAAGCTAAGCGCGAATTTCCCAACGCTTCGGTGTTTGCCACGACTCTGCGCGAAGTGATCTCGGCGGAAAAACATCTTTGGGGCGCCATACTCAACGCAAACGGCGAATGGTTCACAGCGCCCGCGCGCCAGATAGACGTGCTCGACCGCATAGGCGGCGGCGACGGATTTGTGGGCGGGCTGCTTTACGGCGTGATAAAGGGCTGGGACATGGAAAAATGCCTGCAGTTCGGCTGGTCGTGCGGCGCGCTCGCAGTGACTATGCTGACCGACTACGCGCAGCCCGCCGACGAAGACCAGGTCTGGTCAATATGGAAAGGCAACGCAAGAGTAAAGAGATAAAACGCAAAAACTCTAGAATTCCGGGTTGACAACTGCGACAAAATATGGTAGGTTATTATTGAAAGAAATAACAACGCCCGTTTCAGCGACGTTCACGTGTATCATCTGCGCATAACCATACGACCTTATGTTTATTATTTGCAGTTCTGCTGGTGTTGTTGTGCGCGTGTTCACACGTCGATAATCCTCAAACATCAGATATAACGTCGATTGATCCGGAATCAGCGCCAGAGTTATCATTCGAAGAAGAACATATTTCCGATACGGACAGCAAAGATGATCGCTCTAATGAATCTGATAATGTGCAGCAGAGCCGGTACATATCGAACATTAGACGTTAAAAAATCAGGCAGTGGTATTTCCGGTTTGACCTCGGGCTGCAACATACAAACCTGGACGCCAACAGACAATATCGCGCAGTTATTTAATTTCGTTCCTTTAGGAAACGGTCAATACAAAATAGTTTTAAAATATAATACCGATTTAGCCATCACGTCGTATGGCAGCGGCAACGGCTCTAACGATGGGCGAAGCGCAACTTCCACCGGCAACGTATTTGTATCGACCTACACCGGTTCGAACAATCAGAAATGGTTGTTGGAACCGACTGCAACGACCGGCAAAATGCATTATTACGGCTCCATGGAACTTGCTTATCCGTTCAGAGGCTCTACGGTACCGCTCGAAATTACTTCCGGATTCGGATACAGGATACATCCTATATCCGGTAATCTTAAAATGCACAAAGGTATTGATATCAAAGCGAGTGGAGGAACGCCTTTGTATAGCGCCGTTGATGGTACGGTGGTAAAAATCGGCTACGAAGACGACGGCAGAGGCAACTATATTATCGTTGAAGCTGATTACGACTATAATAACGTGTACGATTCAAATATTAAAATATATGTACTTTACGCCCACCTAATAGAAAGTCCGACTCAAACCAATTCCGCTGTCCGAGAACAAGAGCACGTTACTACAGAAACTTTAATCGGTAAGGTCGGACAAACAGGAGCTGCCACGGGAAATCACTTACACTTAAGTATTCTGATCGACGGCACATTAAATTACGGCACCACAAGCGTCACCGATCCGTTGGCGTTTTATCCGAATATTGTTTTCGATCAGCTTTATTAGGAGGAAAGAATATGAAAAAAACCATCTGTTTATTCTTGGCACTCGTATTCATGATACTATGCGCTTGCGCGAACGTTGACGAAAACGCCTCGGATGACAATTCTGTTATTAATAGCGTTTCGGACGATCAGACCTCCGGACCGGATAATACGTCCACTCACGAAAGTGTTCCGGATATATCGGAGGAATCCTCCGAGGAATCGTCGGAAGAACAGTCTGATGTGCCTTCTGACGATCCGAACGAAGGAACGAGTGAAGATGAGAGCTATCTTTGGAAAGGCGACTTAGACAGACATTATCCCGATAATTTATGGAACATCATACTGTTAGCCGAATTGCGCACATGGGATGAAATATACGCGTGGTCGGATTCAAAATCCGACGTTCCCTATGAAGAACAGGAACAGCTCCCTTATATGTATCAAGCCGTCAAATGGCTGAATATCAGCCGTGAGGATTTTGTTCGCGTTAATGAGGAACATAAAAAATTCAACGCGGAACATTCACCGGCGGTAAAAGAAGTATATACCGACGAGCAGATAGAGTATATGTTCGGCGACTATGACGAAAACGAGATCAAGCAAAAGCTAAAAAAAATTACCACGTACTATTATAACGGCCGCGTGTATACGGTTTACGAACTTGTATTTGTGGACGACGCCTTGTTCAATGAAATGATAGAAAAAGGCGGGCTGGAAGACTATTCGGTTTTGGTCGAAAAATACGCGAACGGCGATCTCCATTACGTTTATATGCTTCAGAAAAGGATACGCGGCGAAGACATAACCGATGAATAAACAATAAACGATCAAAACGGCTTTTCGCCCGTTTACGGGCGGCAAGCCGTTTTTTATATAAAAATGAAGATACTTTGCCCCGATATGGGGCAAAGTATCC
>CACYCI010000024.1 GCA_902772845.1 uncultured Ruminococcus sp. | reverse complement strand
TTCCGGGTCCGCCGCGCCACGCGTACTCTCAAATGCGGCTCGCATATATTATCACTTTATTCCTACTTTGTCAACCCCCTTTTTTAGGTATTTTTGCAGTTTGTGCAAATGCACAAAAACAGGAATTGACACTGAGGCATTTTTGCTATATAATACCATATTATGGGGGTGATGATATAAATACCGTATATATTGTATGCTTGATACTTGCAACGGCTTTCGGGACCGCGTTTTTGATGCTTGAAGGAAAGAAAAGCAGTCTGCTTTGCGCATTTCTCAAATCGGCTGCCACGCTGATCTTTTCCGTTCCCGCCTACTTGGCGTTCGCCGTTTCACACAACGTCACGTTCCTGCTGATAGCTATGGCGATCACTGTTTGCGCTTTTGCAGATTTTGTGATACACTTTACACTAATACCCGGCCTCGTGCTCTTTGCCGCCGCGCACTGTCTGTTCGCTCCCGCGTTTATTATATATGGAAGCAAGATCCATATCGCAGCGATCTCTTTTGCGGTATTTGCTTCCGTGTGCGCCTATGCCTTATCATTTGCCGAAATTCCCAAGCCCATACGGTTCGCCGCGACAGTATATGCCGCAGTTATCGGAGTTCACCTTTCCCTGGCAGTGAGTTCCGCCTTCTACGGCGAAGCGTTCGGGATCGTTACAGCTGTTTCCGCTCTGCTTTTTTTGGCGTCCGACGTAATGCTCGCGCTCGGGCTGTCTAAGAAACGGCCGCCTTTGTGGGGAAAGGTCGTTATGCTGCTTTATTATGCGGCTCACGCCGGATTTTCTTTGGCGTGCGGTCTGTGAGAGCTATATAAAAAATGTACGCGCTTCCGCAAAACAGCGGGAGCGCGTTACGTTTTATTTAACGTTATTTCAGTTTTACGCGGCGCAGAAGCAACGAATTGCTTACCACGAAGACAGAACTGAACGACATTGCGGCGCCTGCGATCATAGGAGAAAGCAGACCGGCTGCCGCCACCGGTATGCCAATAATATTATAGAAGAACGCCCAGAACAGGTTTTGCTTGATCTTACGCATAGTCGCACGCGAAAGTGATATTGCAGACGGGAGGCGGTCGATACCTTCTCCGATCAGCACTATGTCTCCCGCTTCCATCGCTATATCCGTACCGCTGCCCACGGCAAAACCGATATCCGCTGCGGCGAGCGCGGGCGCGTCGTTGATGCCATCGCCGACGGCGGCTGCCGAGCCGTATTTGTTGCGAAGCTCGGTAATCACTCCCACCTTGCCTTCCGGCAGCACTCCAGCGACAAAAGAATCGAGTCCGACTTCGTCGGCGACGTACTTTGCGGTCTGCTCATTATCGCCCGTGACCATAACAGTAGCGATACCCATATCCTTCAGTTCGCGCACGGCTTTCGCGGACGTTGAGCGCACGGGATCCGAAAGTGCGATGACCGCGCACGGGGAGCCGTCTACGCTCATAAACACTACGGTCTTGCCTTCCGAACGCAGTGAAGCGGCAGTTTGTTCCTGTTCAGCCGTTGCCCCTGCAAATTGCGGCTTGCCTATTTTGACCGTTTTCCCGCCGCATTCGGCGAGAATGCCGTTCCCGGTATGCGAAACGAAACGGCTTACCGGGTAGTATTCGCCCTGATGATACGAAGCAATAGTCTGCGCGAGCGGATGCTCCGAAAGCTTTTCGGCGGAAGAGGCGAGCTTTTTCAGTTCGTCCGCATCGCCGGAAAAGCACAAGAAATCCGTGACGCGCATCTTTCCTTCCGTGACCGTGCCTGTCTTATCTGTCAGCACGGCTTTTATTTCGCAGGCGCGTTCAAGCGCTTCCGCGTTCTTGATGAGTATACCCATACCCGCGCCTCTGCCCATACCGACCATAAGCGCCGTGGGAGTAGCCAGCCCGAGCGAACACGGGCACGCGATGACGAGCACCGAAACGGCGCGGTTCACCGAAGCGGAAAGATCTTTGGCTATTATATAACTTATAATGAACGTCAGTACGGCCACGCCCATGACCGTCGGTACGAATATCGCCGCCACTTTGTCGGCAAGTTTCTGGATGTGAGCTTTGGAAGACTGTGCTTCTTCGACAAGGCGGATTATCCCCGCAAGCACCGTATCGTTCCCCACGCCGTTGGCGCGCATCAAAACGTAACCGTTGCCGTTAACCGTGCCGCCGTAAAGTTCTGAACCCGCCTGCTTGACGACTGGCATACTTTCGCCGGTCAGCATGGATTCGTCTACCGACGTGCTGCCTTCTATAACGACGCCGTCGGCGGGGACGCTCGCGCCAGGACGGACGGCGAGAATATCACCGCGTTTCACCTGCGAAAGCGGAACCACAGTTTCGGCGCCGTCGGAGACGACGACCGCAGTTTTAGGCGCGAGATCGGCAAGTTTGCGTATGGCGGCGGACGTTTTTGTACGAGCGCGCGATTCGAGCAATTTGCCGAGCAGCACCAGCGTTATTATCACAACGCCGCTTTCAAAATAGAAAACGTTACCGCCCGAGAGCAGGATATACAGACTGTATCCCCAGGAAGCGGTAGTCCCGACCGCGATGAGCAGATCCATACCCGGGCTTTTGTTCTTTAGCGAAAGGAACGCGGTCTTGTAAAAACGGTAACCCACCCCGAACTGAACAGGCACGGAAAGCGCGAGCTGCCACCAGCCGTTGTGGTGCAAGACGTGAGTTATATGCGCGTTAGGGAACGCGAGCATAAGCACCATCCCGAACAGGAACGGAAGCGCGCAGACGGCTGATATGACAAACAATACGAGCAGCGTTTTATGCTCGCGCTCGCGGAAAGCCGCTTCGTCGCGTACTACGGAATAGCCGGCGGAGCGAATGGCCTTTTCCATTGAACGCACGTCGGCGACGGAAGGATCGTATTCTATATCTGCGTAGCCGGCAGCGTAAGAAACGTCCGCCGAAACTACACCGTTCAGCTGAGTCAGCGCGTGCGTCACAGCCGCGGAGCAGCGCACACAGCTCATGCCGCCGACGCGTATCCTTATATTCTGAGTCATTGTCTTACTTTTGCGGGATACCCTGCCGCAGTCACCGCCGCGGCGATCTGATCTGCGGAAACTGTTGCCGGGACGAAAGTCACCGAAGCGCTCTTTGCGTCGAGATCGACCGCGTATTTTCTGACGCCCTTGCAGGACTTGAGCGCATCACCAACGTGAGCGGCGCAGTGCTTGCACATCATCCCTTCGATATCCAAAGTAACTGTTTGTGTTTTGTCGAACATATCATTCACCTTTCTGTTTTATTCGTTTATTTTCAACGCTCTCATGGAATTCAGTATCGCTATGACCGTAACGCCGACGTCGCCGAAGACCGCGAGCCACAGCGGAGCGTATCCGAATACTGCGAGCGCAAGTATAACGGCTTTGACCCCGAGCGAAAAAGCGATATTCGCACGCGCTATCGCCAGCGTGCGTTTTGCAATACGTACTCCGAGCGCGATCTTGGAAAGCTTATCGTCCATCAGCACTACGTCGGCGGCTTCTACCGCGGCGTCCGAGCCGAGAGCGCCCATGGCTATACCTACGTCCGCGCACGCCAGGACGGGAGCGTCGTTGATGCCGTCGCCGGCAAACGCCAGCGTCCCCGACCTTTCGGCGGAAGAGGCAAGTTCTTTTACGCGGCTGACTTTGTCCTGAGGCAGAAGTCCGGCGCTGTATTCGTCGATCCCGAGCTGCCTTGCCACGGAAGATGCGATCTCTTCGCGGTCGCCGGTGAGCATGATCGTGCGTTCAACACCGACCGCGCGCAGCGCAGCAAGCGCGGAAGCGGAATCTTCTTTTATTATATCCGAAACGACCACGTGGCCCGCGTATACGCCGTCTATCGCAACATGGATCAACGTTCCGTATAGGCCCGAACATTTGGCGCAATCGCAGATCTCGGCTCCAAACGAACGCATGAGTTTTTCGTTGCCTACCGCGACGTTTTTTCCGTTTACGCGGGCGGAGACGCCTTCGCCGGCATATTCGTGCAAGTCGCAGACGTCGCATTCGTCGTCGGTTTCGGTATATGCCTGCCTCAGCGACGCCGCGATAGGATGAGTGGAATAGCTTTCAACGTGGGCCGCCAGATGCAGCAGCTCAGTCTCGCTGATGCTTTCGGGATGTACAGAAGTAACGCTGAACACGCCTTTGGTGAGCGTGCCGGTCTTATCGAAAACGCAGACGCCGAGTTCGGCAAGCGATTCGACGTAGCCCGAACCCTTGATAAGTATGCCTTTGGAGGAAGCGCAGCCGACCCCGCAAAAGAAAGCGAGCGGCACGGAAATGACGAGCGCACATGGGCAGGAAACAACGAGGAAAGTAAGAGCGCGCGCAAAAAACGCGGGAAAGTTCGCAGCAAAGTCACCCGTGACGAGCGGAGGCACCACGGCGAGCAATATCGCCGCCGCTATAACGGCGGGGGTATAAATACGCGCAAAACGCGTTATGAATTTTTCGCGGCGGGATTTGCCTTCGGCAGCGTTTTCCACAAGGTCCAGTATGCGCGCCACGGTAGATTCGCCGTACGGCTTGGTGACGCGTACGTTTATCACGCCGGAAACGTTCACGCAGCCGGAAACGACGCTGTCGCCGGTTTTAACGGCGCGCGGAACGCTTTCGCCGGTCAGCGCCGATGTGTCGAGCGTGGAATCACCTTCGATCACTTCACCGTCGAGCGCGATCCTTTCACCCGGACGTACCACCAGCGTTTCGCCGACGGAAACATTGTCTGGCGGAACTTCGACTACCCTGCCCATACGGATGACCGACGCTTTGTCCGGACGTATATCCATAAGCGCCGCGACAGATCTGCGGCTTTTGCCTTCGGCGATATCCTCGAACAGCTCGCCCACGCGGAAGAAAAGCATTACGAACACGGCTTCGGCGAACTGCGGTTCGCTGTTTGGCAAAAAACCGATCCCCAACGCGCCGAAAGTGGCGGCGGTCATAAGAAAATCTTCATCCAGCAATTCACCGTGGAACAGCTTTTCAAAAGCTTCGAGCACGGTTTCGTACCCGGCGGCGAAATAAGGGACGAGATATATAAGCAAATACTGCCAGAGCTCGAGATGCACGGTTTTTTCTATGATGAACGCGGCCGCGAGCAGCGCCGCCGCGATAGATATGCGCAGTATCTCTTTTTTGTTCTCTTTTTCCATAAACGCCTCCGAAAGCTCGATTAAACATACGTTTAATTAAACGCTTGCTTAATTGTATCACGCAAGCCGCGTTTTGTCAATAGCGTTTTACTGTTTTGTGCCGATAATCTTTCGTTATAAAATGCTGCTCGGAGGTATTGTTTACCTCCGAGCTTTTGGCTTTTCTTTATTTGGGGCGGTCAAACCGCCTTTGGTTTAATCCTGGCGGGCTATATACGCCTCTATGCAATCCTGGATCGCGGTTTCTATGGCGCTGCGGTTGGAATCGATCATGGCGGTAAGGTCAGTCTTGCGGTTTTCCGCAAGTCCGCCTATAAGATGCCTGATATTGCCGAAATTGTTGACGTCGCCTATATCGTAAAGGATGTTGCCGAAAATGATCTCGAGCATTTCAAGATCGTCTTCGTCCTGAGCGTCTTTGCCTTTGAGGTTGACTTCCATATAAGCGCGGGTGACTGTGTTCTTGGAAGCCGCGCTGATGACGTCGATCATATACGCGGAATAATCCACGTCTCTGCAGCTGTTGAGTATGCCTATGCCGGCGGTGGAGTTGGTGCCGCAGTATGCGTAATATTCATCCTGATCCTCGTTGTAAAGCGGAAGCGGTATTATACCGAAATTGACGCCGCGTTTGCGAAGCTTGGTCGTAGCCGAGAACGCTGACGGGCGGAAGAGGATCCTTCCCTCTTCTATGGCGTCGAGCGAGGTTTCCCAGATGCTGCCTCTGAAGGACTGAGTGTAAATACGCCAGGTGTCGTCTTCGGCAAAGTCCACAAGGAGCTGCTGAAGTATGGTCTGAGCGCGTTCGTCTTCGCCGAGCGAGAAATACGGATAGTCGTTGGCGTCCTTTTCGCACATTCTCAGCCCGAAACCGCCGTACATATTGACGACGTCGCCGTAAGAAGTGAGGTATCGTCGCAGGTCATGCCGGAAACGCCGTCTGTATCCGCGGTCACAAGGCGCGACATTTCTTTCATTTTATCGTAAGTCCAGCGGTGCTCTCTGACGAGCTGATACGGATCTTCGAGGTCGGTATTCTTTGCCAGCAGTTCTTCGCCGAATACCACGCCGATAGTGCATACCTTGTTGAGAATGGTTATATCGCCGGTGGTGTAGAAAAGCTGATGGTTCATAGAGAACGTTTCGTTTGCGTTCTGGTCGTACCAGGGGGCGTCGATATGGAGCAATTCGCCAAGCGTGTTAAGGTCGTAAAGCGCGCCTTCGCCGGCGATGGTAGCAAGGAAAGGAATATTGGGCATAACAAGGTCATAATTGCCGCCGGAGGCGATTTCTTCGCGAACGAGCACGTTGATGTTCTTTTCCTTGTGCGGAACTATGGTGACGCCGTAATTATCGAGTATATAAGTGTTTCTCTGCGAAACGGCGGTATCGAGCGTGTCGCCGTAAAGTTCGCTGCCGGTGGTGAAGTCGTCGGACTGATAGGTGCCGTGGTCATCGCCTTTGACGAGGACGTGGAATTCCAGAAATTTTTCGTCGCCGAAAAATTCCACTACGTTGAGCTTCTCGTTGGGCGAAACGTAATCGCCGTCCGCGTTGCGCCAGGGATCGGCGGCGGAAGCTTCTTCCGTGCTTTCGGGGGCGACGGAATTGTCGGTTTCGGAATTATCGGTGCCGGAAACGGCATCGGAATGTTCGGCTTCGGATGCGTTGGGGGCAGCGTTCTTGGTGCAGCTCGCAAAGCAAAGCGCGAACATAACGAACGCAAGAACAGCGCAAATGATCTTTTTCATCTGTGTACTCCTTTCATTTTTTGCTTTTAATAAATTTTATCTTGTACGGAACGATTTGTCAATACTTTTTTATGTCGAACGTAAAAAAGTGCCCGGGAACGGTATTATGCCGTTCCCGGGCGTTTGCGGGTATTTACATTAAGGATTTACCGGCGGCGCGTCGTCAGTCTTCCAAAGCTCTGTACGCGTCGATGACGTCTTCGATAGCGGTCTCTATAGCGCCGCGGTTGGCTTCGATCATAGCGGTGACTTCGGTCTTGCCGTCGCGGGCAAGGTTGTAAATAAGGGTCTTTATAGTGCCGAAGTTGTTTACGTCGCCTATGTCGTAAAGGATGTTGCCGAATATGATCTCGAGCATTTCAAGATCGTCTTCGTCCTGAGCGTCTTTGCCTTTGAGGTTGACTTCCATATAAGCGCGGGTCACAAAATTCTTGGAAGCGGCGCTTATAATGTCGAGCATATAAGCGGAAAATTCAGCGTCTCTGCAGCTGTTGAGTATGCCGAAGCCGGCAGTTTGGCCGGTGCCGCAGTATGCAAAATAATCATCCTGTTCTTCGTTTAGCAGGGGGAGCGGGATAATGCCGAAGTTGACGCCACGCTTACGAAGCTTGGTAGTAGCCGAGAATGCGGACGGGCGGAAGAGGATCCTTCCTTCTTCTATAGCGTCAAGCGAGGTGACCCAGATATCGGGCGGGAATTTTTCGGCAAATACACGCCAGCTGCCCTCATCGGCAAAGTCGGTGAGGATCTGCTGAAGAGTGGTCTGAGCGCGTTCGTCTTCTGCGAGCGAGAAATACGGATAGTCGTTGGCGTCTTTTTCGCACATATGCATGCCGAATCCGCCGAAGAGGTTGGAAACGTCGCCGTAGGAAGTGAGGAAGCCCCAGGTGTCATCCACGGTCATGCCGCTTTCGCCGTCGGTATCTGCGGTGACGGAGCGGGCGATTTCTTTCATTTTATCGTAAGTCCAGCGGTGCTCTCTGACGAGCTGATACGGATCTTCGATATCGGGGTTCTTGGCAAGCAGTTCTTTACCGAAAATGATGCTGGCGGTGCAGACCTTGTTGAGTATGGTTATATCGCCGGTGGTGAAGAAAAGCTGGTGGTTCATAGAGAACGTCTCGTTGGCGTTCTGGTCATACCAGGGAGCGTCTATATTGATATCGTCGAGCGTGGTGAGGTCGATAAGGTTGCCTTCGGAAGCGAGAGTGGCAAGGAAGGGGATGTTGGGCATTACGAGGTCGTACTGGCCGCCGCTGGAAAGATCGGTACGGATAAGGCCGCCGATGTTCTTTTCTTTGTGCGGAACTATAGTGACGCCGTAATTGTCGAGTATATAAGTATTTCTCTGCGAAACGGCGGTATCGAGCGTGTCGCCGTAAAGTTCGCTGCCGGTGGTGAAGTCGTCGGACTGATAGGTGCCGTTGTCATCGCCTTTGACGAGGACGTGGAATTCCAGGAATTTTTCGTCACCGAAACGGGAAATAACGTCGACCGCTTCGTTAGGAGAAACGTATTCGCCGTCTGCGTTGCGCCAAGGATCGGCGGCGGAAGTTTCTTCTGATTTTTCGGTGGGGTCGCCGGAGTTATCGGAACCGGAAACGTCGGGGTTGGAAACGGGAGCGCTTGTGTCGGGGTTGGATTCGCCGGGTTTACCGTCCTTTGCGCAACTCACGAAACAAAGCGCGAACATCACGAGCGCAAGGACGATGCATAGGTTCTTTTTCATTTGGGAACTCCTTTCGGGTCTTGTATTGTATTTTGATCAAAAATGGGTCGTCATCAAACGCCGGAATATGCCGAAAATCCGCCGTCCACCGGCAGGACAACGCCGTTCACGAAAGAAGACGCGTTGCCGTCGCACAGGAAAAGCAATGCTCCGACCAATTCTTCGGGCTTGCCGAACCTGCCCATAGGCGTGGCGGCAAGGATCTTGTGAGTGCGCGGAGTCGGCGTGCCGTCTTTATCGAACAGGAGGTCTTTGTTCTGCTTTGTCACAAAGAACCCCGGAGCGATAGCGTTTACGCGTATACCGGCGCCCGCAAAATGAGTGGCGAGCCACATGGTGAGATTTGAAACGCCGGCTTTTGCCGCGGAATACGCGGGTATTTTTGTAAGAGGGCGGAAAGCGTTCATAGATGAAACGTTGACTATGCATCCGCCGCCCGTGCATGCCATGCGCTCTGCAAACACCTGCGTGGGCAGCAGCGTGCCGAGTATGTTGAGGTCGAAAACAAAGCTGAAACCTTCGGGCGTGAGATCGAAGAAGCTCTTTTCGCAGTTTTCGGTGTAATACTCGCAATCGGTGGTCGCTTTAGGAGAATTGCCGCCGGCGCCGTTGATAAGTATATCCGCGCCGCCGAGTTCGGCGCAAACGCGGTCGCGGACGGCGATAAGTTCTTCTTTTTTAAGCACGTTGCAAGCGTACGCCGCGGCAGTCCCTCCGCGTTCGCGTATCCCCGCCGCAACGGATTCCGCCGCAGGCAGCGAAAGATCCAGCACCGCAACGGAAGCCCCGCATTCCGCGAGAGCCCCGGCAAACACGGAGCACAGCACTCCGCCGCCGCCGGTTATGACTGCGACCTTGCCTTTTAAGTTCGGTTCAAAAGGAACGGACATGATCTATACCTTTACGGGGATTATATTTTGGAAAGATTTTCTTTTAAGAAATCGACCGCCATGCCGATATCACCGGCAGGATCTTCGCCGACTTCCCTTTCTATGGTCAGGTAGCCGTTGTAGCCGATAGAATCGAGCGCTTTGAGATAGCGCGGCCAATCCACGCCGCCCTGACCGAGAGGTACCTCGAGCCAGCTGCCGTCGGCGCGGCGGATGCCGTCCTTGGCGTGGGTATGCACGATATACCCGGAAAGTGTTTTTACCGCGGCCACGGGATCGTCGTCCGCGCACATAACGAGGTTGGCGGGGTCAAGGTTCACGGCGATGCCGGGAGTACCGACGCTGTCGAGGAACCTGCGGAGCACATCGGCTTTTTCGGTGCCGGTCTCGCTTGCGAAATATGCGCCCATGCTGTGAGCGTATTCACCGAGCGCAAGCGCGTTTTTGCGAAATATCTCAAGGCGGGCCTCGTCGTTTTCGTCTATATGACCAATGTGTGTGGTAACTATATTGCAGCCGAGTTCTTTGGTCTTATCCAGCACGGCCTTAGAACGTTCGACAACACCGGGGTGCGCGAGATCCCAGCCGAAATCCCCGCAGATCGCGGAAAACACCATGCCGTTGGAAGCCATGATGTCTCTGATCTCGGCTATCCTTGCAGGGGTGAGGTTTTCAGCTGCGAAATCGCCGCGAGTCATATACTTCTGGATGCCCCGGGCGCCGAGCGAGGCGGCTTTTTTGACGCTTTCGGCAAAGCCGAGGCGCAGCGAATCAGAAATGATACCGATCTTCATAAATATAAGACCCTCCGTAAATTAATTATTTTTAAGTTCGTCAAGTGATTTTCCGAACGATTCAAGGCAGTTTTCAATAAAATAATTCAGTTCTTCGCAGCCGTAATCTTTCATTTGATCGTAAGTTGAACGCGCCGCGTATGCGAATTCCCTGTTCCCCAGATCGAGTTCCGAACGGCATTTTATGTAGGCGCAGAGTTTATCCGCCGCCTTGATTATCTTATGCTCCTCTTCGGAACAGCATAGCGCGTTTTCGTAAGGCGAACGGAGCTCCGGCGGAAGATACGCAAGAAAACGGTCGACTGCGGCCTGCTCGACCGCCTTATAAGCGGTACGGGTGTTTTCGTCGTAATACTTGACCGGGGTCGGCATGTCGCCCGTGACGATCTCGGGCGCGTCGTGATACATGGCAACGAGCGCGATATGATCGGCGTTATAGTTTTTGCCGAAATAAGTGTTCCCTATTACGGCAAGCCCGTGGGCGAGCATGGCGCATTCGAGCGAATGGACCGAAAGATTTTCGGTTTCGACAAGGCGCATAAGCCCCCAGCGGTTGATGTATTTCATTCTGAACATCAGGGCAAAAAAATCGCCGAACAACAAGATCACCTTTTGCACATATTTTATCAAGATGATTATATCATAAACCGATGGTTTAGTCAATGGGAATTTTATCAATTTTGCACATGGCGCGAATAGAATATCCATGGGGTGATATAATGCGTTTTGCAAAAATGCAGGCGTACGGCAACGATTACGTTTACGTCATTGCTTTCGGCAGAGAGCCCGCGTGCCTTCCGCGCCTTGCGCGGTTCTGTTCGGACCGGCGCCGCGGCATAGGCGCCGACGGGCTGATAGTGATATGCGATTCGGAAAAATGCGATATCAGGATGCGCGTCTTCAATCCTGACGGGACAGAAGCCGAAATGTGCGGGAACGCGCTGCGCTCGGCGGCGGCGCTCGTGCGCATGAAAGGTATGGTATGCAAAGACGCGGTGACCGTGGAAACGCTCGGAGGAAAGCGGAGCGTTGAGATATTATCGCTTCAGGGCGGCCTTTGCCGCGCAAGGAGCGATCTGGGCGAACCGTCGGCGCTGACGCGGCGCGATAGCCCGGAAACGGTTTGCGGGATGAGTTTTTCGCCGACGGCGCTTACGATAGGGAATCCGCACATCGTTGTGCGCATAGAAGACGTGAAAGATCTTGAAATAAAAAAATACGGCGCCGCGCTGGAAAAATCCGATTATTTCCCTAACGGCGCAAACGTGCATTTTTACTGTCAGAGCCAGCGCGGAACGCTTAACGTGCGTTCGTGGGAACGCGGCTGCGGCGAAACGCTTTCGTGCGCGACAGGCGCCGCGGCGGTGTTTGCGGTCGCCCGCGGCGGCGGCTTATGCGGAGACCGGGCGCAGGTAGCGCACCCCGGCGGCACGCTTCTGGCGGAAGCCGAAGGCGGGCATATATTCATAACTGGTGAAACGCGGCTCGTATACGAAGGCGAACTGTTGCCGGAGAACATAGTATGAACTGCACAGACATCTGCCTCGATTCACGCGCGGCTCGCAAAGGAAGTCTTTTTTTCTGCATACGCGGGCACAACGACGACGGTCATGCGCACGTGCGTGAAGCGTACGACGCCGGCTGCCGCGACTTCTGCGTCGAGCGCGACGTTTCGCTCCCCGAAGACGCCAACGTCATCATCTGCCCGGATACGCGCGCGGCGCTTGCCGAAAAAGCGGCGGAATTTTTCGGATATCCCGCGCGGTCGCTGATCACCGTGGGGATAACCGGGACAAAAGGCAAGACCGGCACCGCCGAATGTATAGCTTCGATACTGAATTCCGCGGGGATCGAATGCGGCGTTATAGGCACGCTCGGTATACGGTACAAAGGAAACCGGCTGCCCATTCCGAACACGACGCCCGACCCCATAACGCTCAACAAAGCGCTGGCGCAAATGGTGAAGATAGGAGTGAAAGCCGTGGCTGTTGAAGTATCTTCCCAGGCGCTCAAAGAAGAGCGGACGGGAGGCATAGAATTCGATATAGGCGTATTCACAAACTTTTCGCCCGACCACATAAGCGGATCCGAACACGCGAGCGTCGGCGAATACAAAGAATGCAAGGCACGTCTTTTTTCGCGCTGCCGCACGGGATTTTTCAACGCGGACGACCCGCAGTACGAATATTTCGTAAAAAAGGCGCGCTGCGTTCCCTACAGCTACGGAACGGGCGCGGGCGCACTCTACCGCGCGGACGGCGCACGGTATTTCCGCAAAGGCGCGGGACTTTTTTCGGAATTCACTTTCGTTCCTCCGCACGGAGATCAAATCCGTATCATTTCCCCGGTCCCCGGCCCCGCCGGGATCTTCAACTCGCTTTGTGCGTGCTCGGTCTGCTCTTTTCTGGGCGCGGACGGCGCGTCGCTCGCGCGCGGAGCAATAAACGCGCGGGCAGAAGGCAGATTCGAGCTTTTCGACGTAAACGGCGTATACGTCATGATCGATTACGCGCATAACGAAATATCAGTGCAAAATCTTTTTGCGACCGTGGCGCTTTACGGTTTTGCGCGGGTGATAGCCGTTTTCGGCTGCGGCGGCGAAAGATCGCGCCAAAGGCGCGCCGCGATGGGAAAAACGGTTTCGGAAAACGCCGATATCTGCATAGTGACCGAAGACAATCCGCGCGGCGAGCCGGTAGAAAGCATCAACGCGGATATAATGGCAGGCATGAAAAGCGGAAAATGCGAAACAGTATTCATAAACGACCGCCGCGACGCGATAGTCTACGCGCTTTCTGTCGCCGAGCGCGGCGACATCGTATTGCTCATAGGAAAAGGGCACGAACGTTACATGGAAAAAAACGGCATAAAAATGCCGTTTTCGGAAGTCGATATAATCAAAGAGATCAAAGGCGGAAAAGTCTGACGCCGCGTTCAAAGCGACGCTTCGAGATAATTGATCTTGAACCCCTTTGCCGAAAAGTTCTTTTCGTACTCGGTCTCTATGTTGTTTGCCGAAAGGACTTCGTCGGCGTGGAGATCGCGGCACACGTTGCTCACTTTATATCCGCACTGAGCGAAGGTTTCCAGCGAATACTCAAAAAGCCCGGCGTTATCGGTCTTGAAATAGATCCTGCCGCCGTCTTTGAGCAGCAGCTTATAACGTTCGAGAAAAGCCGGTGCCGTAAGGCGGCGCTTCGCGTGGCGTTTTCTGGGCCAGGGATCGCTGAAATTAAGGAATATGGCGTCGGCCGAATGTTCAGGCATGATCTCGGTAACGTGTTCCAGATCGAAATTGGCAAAGCGCAAGTTCGGGATATCCGCCGCTGCCGCTTTTTCCATGGCCATAAGCAGCACGTCGCGGACACGTTCCACCGCTATGACGGCGGCGTCGGGCTCCCTTTGCGCCAGCGCGCAGCAGAAAGCACCTTTTCCGCAGCCGAATTCGTAATACATTTTTTGGAAACCGTCGCCGAAAGTCTCGCCTGGCAGAAGGCGGTTTTCGTCATCGAAAACGGCGAATCTTTCTTCAACGGCGGAAATGCGTTCCTCGCGGTGTTTTTTGGGTCTCATTCTCATAATATGATTTTCGCTTTCTTTTGAATAATATGCTTCAGATCGGGCAAAATAGTGAAGCAGAGAGGAGTTTACAAAACAATGTTAGACAAATTTTCACTCGTTCTTGTAATAATCGGCGCGATCAACTGGGGCCTGATAGGTCTGTTCCAATTTGACCTTGTCGCCTGGATATTCGGCGGCCAGGGCGCTGTGATGAGCAGGATAATCTACACGCTTGTCGGCCTTTGCGGCCTGTGGAGCATAAGTCTGCTGTTCAAACGCATCACGTCGACGGTACGCGACCCCAGAGAATAAGAAGCGCAAAATCAAAAAGAAATTTGTTTACTCCAAAGCAAAAGCCAAGGAGAACGCCGAGTGTTCTTAAGGACACTCGGCGAACGATGTGTTCCGCTGACAGCGGAACGTGATGTACGGCTGCGCCGAATGATGCG
>CACYCI010000023.1 GCA_902772845.1 uncultured Ruminococcus sp. | reverse complement strand
GCATTTTTTGGGCCTTTAGCTCAGTTGGTCAGAGCTACCGGCTCATAACCGGTTGGTCCGGGGTTCGAGTCCCTGAAGGCCCACCAGAAGAAAGCACGCAAGTTGCGTGCTTTTTTGCTGTTATTTGATTTTCCACTCTGGAATATATGATCCGGAACAGAATAAACGCTTAAGAATAGCCGTATGCATAAAAACTATTCAAACGCTTCAATATCGGCTTGTATTTACATTAAATATCAAAGGAAGGCGGGGAGTCAACTCCCCGCCTTGTGCGTTATTGTATCTGGTTTTGCTCTGAACGATCTCTTACGGATACGGGTACGGTCATCAGCCGCCCAATCCGCCTACTGTGACAGTATAATTGATAATGTAGTATTTACCGTTTTCGTAATAATAGTTCATGTCTAACATATATACGTCATAGCCGCTGACTATTTTGCCCATATCGTAGCTGTTGAAGCCGGATTCGCCAACATCAATGTTTTCCGGCTTGAATTCGGCGTTCATTTCCTTGAACTTAAGTAGTTCCGGGTTATAGAGTTTGAACTCAGCGTACTCTCTGAGCGCTTTCAGCGCTCCTTCTGTTCCGACCGTTACGGGGAGTCCGCCGAACACTTCCGAATACTTTTGGAACATATACTCCGGACCTTTGTCCCAATCGGTAAGCATATTCTGGAACGTTTCATAATTGGGATCGTCGCTTCCGATCGCGCCGCCGCGTATTCTGTCACGTATCGAGGTCATGAATTCATTAACGATTTCTTCGGGTTCCATAACGTCAAATTCGTCGCGTATTTCTTTTTCGAGCTCGGGTTCTTTTTGCCTGAGTTCTTCGGCGGTGCCATATAACAGCTTTGCCGTTTCGCGGGCTTGCTGAAACGTGAGATCACGGTCTCTCAGGAGGTCTTCAAGTATGAAAAGCGCCAAATGTGCCACGGGATCGTGAATGCTTTCTATCTTGGAATAATCGCACCCGCCGCGGAAAAACTCCACACTTTTTTCGACCAGCTCTTTAACGGAATCTGCGCCTGCAGGTGATGGTATGTCCGCTTTTTCAGCGCCGGCGTCGGCGGCAGAACTTTCGGCGTTTTCGGCATTCCCGCACGATACAGCCATGATAAGTATAACAAGAACGAGAAAAAGAGAAATTATGCGTTTCATTTAACAACCTCTTTTCATATTTCAATTTTCATTATAATTATATCATTTATTATCTGCGATTACAATGATTATTTGAAAAAACAGAAAAAAACGCGCGCCGTTTCAAGTCCTTATTGATTTCTGCGTAACAGAGTGATATAATGAATATGTATACATATATCATTTTCATGATTCACAGGAGGATAACAGTGAAAAAAACACTTGCTTTCATTCTTTCACTCGTTTTAGCGCTTTCTTGCGTTTCGTTTTCTTCTTTTGCCGCCGGCAGTTCCGTCCCCGGCGACGTAGATTCCAACGGAGCACTCAATTCAAACGACGCTATATATCTGCTTCGCTACGTGCTGTTCGGCGAAACATATCCCGTCAGCATAGACGTGGATTTCAACGCGGACGGCAAGGTATCGTCCGACGATGCAATATATCTGCTGAGGCATGTGCTTTTCGGTGATCTTTATCCGATCACGCACGGCGTTTCTTTTACGAATTCCGAAAGTCTTGCCAATGTCGGCAAGTATCTTTACCGTGTGGGCAATTCTAACGCCGTAAAGCTGGGCACTCTGTTCAGCGCGCTGGACGGGACTCCGGACCCCGATCTTGTGTCGGTCACGATCGACTCTGTCGATCCCGCCAACACTACCGTGAGCGGAACTTATAGCCAAAACGCTTCCGACTGGTCGCAAGGCACTCTTAAATTTACCGGCGAAGGTGTTGTAAAGGTCACAATATCCGTCAGCGGCGGCGCGCCGTACGTGCTTCCGCTTGAAATCGTAAACGGTAAAAACGTTCTCTCGTATTCAGACATAATCGGTTCGGGCGTCAACGTGCTGCTTAACGATATCACTATCGCCAAGGGCTCAAGGCCGACCTTTACCCGCGCGCTCTACGGCAACGGATTTGTTATAGACGCAAGTGCGGGCCTAACCACTCAGGCTGGCATTATAACGTTTACCGGCGCAAAAGTCGATAACGTCATAATAAACGGCCCGATTTTCGAAGAGTACGTCGATGCAATCGGCAAAGATAATTATACCTCGACTGTCGTATGTACCGGCGCAGGCAGCGTTATAACGAACTGCCGCATTACCGGAAGTCAGTCGCCGCTGCGTATGAATTCCGATACATTGGTCAAGGATACGGTGCTATCAGGCGGATTTTTCTGCAATCTCGAAGCGCGCGGCGGCAATTTTACGTTGGAAAACGTAACCACGGTGAACACTCAGAACAGTCTCGGCGTCGTTATATCCAACTCGGCTTCGCTGACCACGAGCGTTACACTCAAAGGCGATTTCATTCAGCACAATTTTGTTGCTTCCAACACCGATATGGGCAACAGCAACGCAAATCTGCTGCGCAACGTCATGTTCCGCAGTAATTACAGCATATACCATTTCGTTGCCGGCAGCGTCAAATATGTAAATACCGGGATCATTTCCATGAGCCCGAGCATCGGCGCCGAGAATATTATAGATCTTCGTTCCGACAAACGCAATTATTCCGGCATGGTAGCGTCTATACTGGGGAACAACGGTTACGTCTATACCATGGAAAACAAAGATATATCGATGCTCGAAAAAAGCTATACCGAGCCCGAATATTCTCCTTCTGTTCAGGCGGCGTACGAGCCCGTGTTCAGCTGGGCGCTTCCGGCTTCGGATGAAGCTGCGCCCGGCGGCGATTCGCATTGCTACAAAGACACCGCCGGTGTTCTTCAGATCCAGTTCCCGGAAGGCAGTTCCAAAACTCTTAATGCGGCTGATATGGCAACAGTTGTCAAATACGGCAAGAAGAGCATTCCTGCGACCGTTTCCTGCAAAAACGCAGATACGGGCGATTCCGTGATCGTAAACAACGGGGATGTGACTTTCACATCCCCCGGTAAGTACACGCTCACCTATTCTTATACAGACGACTACATTTTCGATAAAAACGGCGCCGATGATACGAGCAGCGCCGTGCATACAAAAGACGTTACAGTAAACGTTGCAGTCAAGAAGAGCGGCGCAGACGCGGAATTTTCTGTAGAGACAAATTCAGGCGCGCTCGTTTGGGGCACTGCCGGCAACTTGTTCGACACCGACTACAACCCGTGCGCACCGTTTTTGGAAGGCATAAAGATATACGATCACGACTCATCCGGCAATACATACACCGTGCTCGACGGTTCCGATCAGGCCGCGTTCATAAACAACGTCTCCAAAGCTACGGTTTCGGGCAAGACCGTTACCTTCTTAATGAAAAACGGTACTCGTCTCGTCGTCGTGTGCAGGGGCAATATAGACGGCAGCGTTCAGATCAAACTCAGCAACGACAAGCTCTATTTCTGCGACAGTACCGCCGATAACAACAGAGGCGCCGTCGTGATCAGCTTTACGAGCTACACTTACACCGGCGAAAACGGGATCCAGGTCGTGTACAACACCGAGCGCACTTTCAAAGGCGCGGCCGACGGTGAACTCATAGGCACTTACAGCAGTCTCCAGACATTCAACAGCTGAACGCCGTATAAGCCGGAATAACGTTATTTTTTGCAAAGGAGCCGCTTTTAGTGAATAAAAGGGTAATCTGTATTTTGCTTTGCTGCGCATTTTTGCTTTTGCTTTTACCGACGTTTTACGTCGGTTCTGCCGATACAGGGTGCGTTTCCGCCGGTAAGGTTTCCATAAGGTACCCGCGCGGCGTAGAAAGCGGAGCCGAGTTCGAAGTGTCCGTCGATCTGGACCGACTCGGTATCCGTTCCTGCGGAGTGCGCATAGTCCTGCCTCAGGGGCTGGCGTTTGTCGACGGAAAATGGAACGACAGCGTTATAGGCGAAGCGTTTATAAAAGCCGAACCGTATATAGAAAACGGCTACCTTCACGCAGGGGTCGTCAATTTCGGCGACGACGTCAAAACGCTCGATGGCAATGTCTTTAATTACACGCTTCGCGCCGCCGAAAACGCTTTCGGCACATATACTGTCCGTTTGGAATTTTCCAACGAGGGCGACATTTCGCCGTTTGAACTGAATATTACGGTCACGGCGCCTTGCGAAAGTTCGGAAGAAGCCGGGGAAAGCTCGGGCGATGAAGACGGATTCGATCCGGATTCGATCATCATACCTCCGGAGGCGGAAGCCGTGCATTCCGAAGAGTTCGGTATCTCAGTGCGGACTTCGGGCATGGCGGCAAAATCGATCGGGATCATGCTCGATATAGAATCCGGTTCGGATATCGGTTTCGTGTCCGGCGAATGGACGGGAGGAGTATTCGAATCTGCCGAAGAGCCGTTCGTGATCCGCGATATGTCTTATGATCCAAAAGCGGAAAAAATGCTTGCGGCAGTGCTCACTTATCCCGGAAGAAGCGTCTCGCACACGATCCCCGAAAGCGAAATTTTCGCATTTCGTCTGAAAGCGGGCAAAGACGCGTGCGGTATTTGCCGACTTACCGTAAAAATCAGCGTGGAATCCGATTCCGGCGAACTGTTCTCTGTTGTGCGCGACGTATATCTGAACGTGCGCGGTCACGAATGGGCGCTCGACCGTACCGTCGAGCCGACCTGTATAAGATCCGGCACCGCTTATTACGTCTGCGCTTCGTGCGGCGCCGAAAAGGAAGAAACGCTCGCCCCCGACCCCGCCAACCACGCGGGGGATAAAGAGTTAAGAGGCGAAAAGCCGGCCGCTTT
>CACYCI010000022.1 GCA_902772845.1 uncultured Ruminococcus sp. | reverse complement strand
CGCCGCCGTAGTTGATAAAGAGGCGGAAAATGAAAACGTCGGTCCCGACGCGGCGAATGAGCCGGAACCCGTGCCCGCAGAACCCGCCGTCGTTTCGCTCGAAGAATACTGGGCGAAACTTAAGGCAGAAAGAAGCGGGGAGCCGTTCACGCTTGAAGAGATATATCTGCTTTGCGCGGAGCTATTTAAAACGGAATGCAGCATCAAATTCACTGCCAACGAAAGCGTTCTGTTCTTTTTGAGAGAGTATTCCGCAAATGGCTCATCGGCTGAGAAAACAATCGTCCCAGATCCCTCAAACGTATCAGAAGACGACATTTACGCTGTTTTTTTGGCTTCGATCGATCTGTGCTTTGACGAGTGCACGAACGATGATAAAACAATTTTAAGCTATTTAAGAAAGCCAATAACTGCAAATGCGATATATTTGCCTGTATATGTTTTTTCCTCGAATTACGGTGATTTCGGGTATAATACTTTTTTGGATTATTATCACGGACAGAACCCATATGAAGAAGGTATTCATGTTTTTACTATCTATTACGACCAAAAAAAAATCATACAGCTTCACGTGAAACGTCCCGACGCCAACTTGTATGAAGAATACAAAGCCGCAGCCATCGCGAACGGCGTAAATATCAAATAAACAGTGATCATCCCCGGCCGCGGGCGCGTAAAACACGCGCCCGCGTTTAATTTACAGAAGCAAATTGTATCTTACCGCTTGACACGGCACGGGGGGTGTGGTATAATCCATACAACTGAATAAAAGAAGCCGCGGTGGCGGCGCGCCTTGCGCGCACGCCTCAGAGGGAAGTTCGGTGCGAATCCGTCACAACCGCCATTACCGTGATCGGCGCGCTTTCCGCACGCCGTAAGCCGGAATACTTGCCGCAGCTTTGTTCGGTTCATTATCACTTTTGGGCATGAAAAGTGCGGCCGTGTATGAATTTTTCCGTGTGGGCGTTTGCCCATGCGGCTTCTGCCGTTGCGCCATGCCCTTATATCATTATTATCAAAGAAAGGGCGGGCGTGATTTTTTGTCCGTTTGAGTGGACCGGGAAAATGGAAAACAAAAAATATTCGTCAGACGACGCAGTGCGCCTTCTTGCGGAAAAGCAAGCAGAGCTGAACAGTGCGGGCATAACGCGCTACCCGCGCCGTTCGGATTTTACCGAACCCGAAGCCGCCGCCGTAAAGGCCTTTTTGGGCCCGTGGCCGCGCGCCTTGGAAAAAGCCGGCTTAAAGCCGCCCAGATCGGACGACCGCTTGCAGAAAAACCGCGAAAAGCGCATACGCGCCAAACGGAAACGCCGTATCGCCCTTAAAGAGGAGGAAAAGACCAAATGAAAAAAACACTTGCGCTGATCCTGGCATGCGTGATCGTGTGCGCATTCGCTTCGTTCCTTTGCGCCGCAAAAGAACCCGTCGTGTACGTGACCATAGCCAACGGCGAACTCGTGCTCGCACGCGAGCCGATAACGCTCACCGACGCCGACGGCGACGGCGCGCTCACCGTGAACGACGCGCTCTATCTTGCGCACGAAGCAAAATTCGAAGGCGGCGCTGCCGCCGGCTACGCCAGCTCCACCGGCGACTACGGACTTTCGCTGAACAAGCTGTGGGGCGTTGAAAACGGCGGCAGCTACGGCTACTTTGTAAACGATAACTCCGCCATGTCGCTGGCGGATCCCGTTTCCGACGGCGACGAAGTCGTGGCGTATATCTACACCGCGTCTGACTGGAGCGACGCGTACACGTTCTTCGATATCAAATCCGGCGCGTCCGGTGCGGAACTCACTTTCTGCGTATGCAGCTACGACGAAAACTGGGCGCTCGTAAAGACCCCCACCGCCGGCGCGGAGATCACCGTTGACGGCGTGAAGACCGGCGTCAAGACCGACGCGAACGGCAAAGCAAAGGTCGAGCTTGCCGAAAACGGCGAACATATAGTTTCCGCCGTGCTCGAAGGGAAAGTCATTGTCCCGCCCGTGTGCACGCTCACCAAAAAGGATTCGACCCCCAAGACCGGCGACGCGGGTATCGTCGCGCTCGCGATCTGCGGCGTCATTGCGCTTGCGGGTTTCGGCTTGGCAAAAAGATCCAAATAACAAATAAAAGGTAAAACAAAATGAAACGTTCGTTATGCTTCATATTCGCGGCACTGATATTATTCGCATTCGCATGCGGCGCGTACGCCGCGGGCGGAACCGCTGAATTCCTGGCGCGCAGCGCGGGGTACGCCACAGTTGAAGAATACGCGTTCTCGCTGGGTTACGGCGAGGAATGGAGCGTATTCGCTTTGGCGCGCTTTGGCGCGGATTTCGGAAGCTATGAACGTTCGCTCGACGCAAACATTGAAAAAGTGATCAGCCCCGTGGAACGCGAACGCTGCGCGCTTGCGCTCGCGATCTGCGGAGCGGATGCGAAAAAAACTTACGCGCTGGCAAAAGGCGCCGCCGGCGCTCAGGGAATAATGAGCGTTATATTCGGGCTGCACCTTTGCGCCAACGGAATGGAATTTGAAGAAAAGCCGGCGTCCGCCATGCTGGAAGACCTTATTTCCATGCAGCTTGCGGACGGCGGCTTTGCGCTTTTCGGCACCGTGTCGGACGTTGACGTCACGGCCATGGCGCTGCAGGCGATGGCGGAATTCTTCACGGCTGACGGAGTCGCCGCTTCCGCCGAAAAAGCACTGGCGTTCCTTTCGGGAGCGCAAAAAGAAAACGGCGGTTTCGTTTCGTTCGGCAACGAAAGCAGCGAAAGCATTTCGCAGGTGATCATTGCCCTTTCGTCGCTGGGGATCGATTGCATGACAGACGCGCGTTTTATAAAAAACGGCAACGATCTGTTCAACGCGTTAAACGCGTATTCGTTGAACGACGGCTCTTACGAGCACGTCGCGGGCGGCGGTATGAACCGTATAGCCACCGTCCAGGCGCTGTGCGCCGAAGAATCATATAAGATATTAGGCGATCCGTTCTGGAAATTTGAACTTTCCGCTCCGGATCAGGATATTTCGGAAGAAGAAAGCCGCGCCGAAAGCTCGGCAGAAGAAGGATCTGCCGAAGGCAGCGCCGCAGATATTTCCGCCGTAACGCCTGCCGAAGACAGCGCGGCAGAAAATGAAAGCCGCGCGGAAACGGCCTCTGCGGAGATCTCCGCCGAAGGATCCGCCCCGGACGCGCAAAGCGGCGGCGGCATAAGAATAAAACTGATAATACTGTGCGTTCTGGCGGCGCTTGCGGCTGCCGCAATATGCGTACTGATAATAAAACACAAGGCGAATTTTATAAATATATGCGTCACGCTGTGCATTTTCGCCGCGCTGGCGGCGCCGGTGCTGTTCCTTGACATAGTCGCCGCAGACGATTATTACGGCAAGGCGGAAAGCAAGGAGCAGGCGGCGGGCAAGGCGTTCATAAGCATACGCGCCTGCGGCGTTGAAGGCAAAGACGTGATACTTGAAAAGACAGAACTTGAATACGAAGAAGGCGCCACCGTCTACGATCTGCTAATAGACGCGGCGCGCGTCGGGTCGATACCGCTGGACGTTTCGGGCGCGGGCGCGTTTGTGTACGTAAGGGCGATAGACCGCATATACGAACGCGCTCACGGCGATCTTTCGGGATGGGTATATACAGTCAACGGCGTTTCGGCGAGCGTGGGATGCGCGTCGTACACGCTGAACGACGGAGACGTGATCGAATGGCTTTACACCACCGACGGCATAGACAGGACGGGCACTTATGAGAACTCTTGAACGCTCCAACCCGTTCGCGCCGGTCGTCTGTATAATAATGATCACGCTCACCGCCGCGCTCTGCCAGTACCCGTGGATGACGGCAAGCGCGCTTTTGGGCGGGGCGGCGTTTTACACCGCGCTTTCGGGCAGGTCGGGCAAAAAAACGCATCTGCTGTGCCTGCTGCTCATTTCAGCGTCGGCTGTAATAAATCCGCTTATATCGCACAACGGCGCGACCGTACTGTTCCTGTTAAACGACCGCCCGGTCACGCTGGAATCGTTCTGCGTAGGGCTTTCCAACGGCGCCGTGCTGGCGGCGGTGATATATTATTTCGGCGCGCTCACGCGCATTATGACAAGCGACAAGCTGCTATATGTGTTCGGAAAAGTATCGCCTAAATCGGCGCTGCTCTTATCCGGCGCGTTGCGGTTCATACCGCTGCTCGGCGCAAAATCGCGCCGCATAGAAGAAACGCAGACCGCCCTTGGACTTTACCGTAAGGGCAACATGGTATCGAGCGCGAAAAACAAGCTGAAAGTGTTTTCCGCGTTGACGTCGTGGGCGCTGGAAAACGGCATCATCACCGCCGATTCCATGGCGGCTCGCGGATATTCCGACGGCAGACGCACTTATTTTTCGCCTTACCCGTTCAGGGCGTGCGACGTTGTGTGGATAGCGATATACTCCGTATCCGCTTTGGCGCTCATCACCGCGTCGGCTGTCGGCGCATACGGATTCAGATACTATCCGCAGCTTTTGCCGGAAGGGGCGGCGTGGAGCGCCGCGTTCTACGCGCTTTACGCGGCGATATGCTTTTTGCCTGCGGCAGTCGAATTGAAGGAGGCGGCAAGATGGAAATACTTGATATCAAAGATTTAAGCTTTTCGTACGCCGCGGAAAAAGAAAAAGCCGTGGACAACGTGTCTTTTTCGGTTGAAGAAGGCGAATTCGTGGCGCTGTGCGGCGAAACGGGCAGCGGAAAATCCACGCTGTTAAAGCTGCTCAAGCGCGAGCTCAGACCGAACGGGACGCTCACCGGCACCGTTACGCTGGATGGCGAAGACGTTTCTGCTTTTACGCCGCAAAGGTCCGCACAGGCGGTAGGATTCGTGATGCAGCAGCCCGAACAACAGATAGTATGCGACAAAGTCTGGCACGAGCTGGCTTTCGGGCTGGAAAATCTGCGTGTGCCCGAGCAGGAGATACGACGCCGCGTCGCGGAGACGGCGTGCTATTTCGGGCTGGACGGCATTTTCAAAAAAGACGTGGCCTCCCTTTCGGGCGGTCAAAAGCAACTTTTGAACCTGGCTTCGGTCTGCGTTATGCAGCCGCGGATACTGATACTCGACGAGCCGACCTCGCAGTTGGATCCGATCGCCGCTTCGCAGTTCATTTCGACCTTGCGCCGCATGAACCGCGAGCTTTCGCTCACCGTCATCATCTGCGAGCACCGTCTGGAAGAGGTGCTCCCGATCGCCGATAAAGCCATAGTGCTTAAAAAGGGCAAAGTGGCGTTTTGCGGTCTGCCGCGCGCGGCGGCGGCGAAATTTTCCGCCGACGAAAGCTGCGATATGCCCGCCGCGGCGAGGATATTCACGCGCACGGGCGGCAGCGGCGAGTGCCCGATCGACCCGCTGGAAGGCAAAAAATACGTAACGGGCGCTTTTGAAAACTCGATACGTTCGATAAAACGCGAAACGCGTCAGCACGAAGGTGCGCCGGCGTTGGAATTTTCGCACGCGTTCTTCCGTTACGAAAGGTCCGCGCCGGACGCGCTGTTCGACCTTGAACTGAAAGCTTACACGGGCGAGCACACCTGTATTCTGGGCGGCAACGGCAGCGGCAAGACCACCGCGCTTTGCGCCGCGGCCGGAATGCGACGTATATACGACGGCAAGATAAAAATATTCGGCAAAAGCATAGATCAGTATAAAAACGGAGCGCTCTACCGCCAATGCGTGGCGATGCTTCCGCAGGACGTGCAGACGGCTTTTCTGCGTATGACCGTGCGCGAAGAGCTTGAAGATTCCGGCTGCAAGGCCGAAGAGCTGCCGTTCGACTTGTCCGGCATTATGGAACGGCATCCCTACGACCTTTCGGGCGGCGAGATGCAGCTTGTGGCGCTTGCCAAAGCGCTTGCGACAGATCCCCGGATCCTTTTGCTTGACGAGCCGACAAAGGGGCTTGATTCGGGTCACAAGAAGATGCTGAGATCAATAATAAAAGGGCTTTGCCAAAATGGCGCGGCGGTAGTCACAGTCACGCACGACGTGGAATTTGCGGCGGAAAGCGCCGATACGTGCGTGCTTCTGTTCGGCGGAAGCGCGGCGGCGTGCGGCCCTACGGGCGAGTTTTTCGGCGGCAACGCCTATTATACCACTTCCGCAAGCCGCATGACGCGAGGATTTTTTGACAACGCGATAACGGCGGACGACGTGTGCGCGCTGTGCGGCGCCAACGGCAGAAAGTCAGGCGGCGCATGATAGTGATAAAAAGTTCAAAAACGCGCTCTTTCCTACGCTTTTTCGTGCCGCTCGCGCTGTTCCCCGCCGTGGTGGCGGGCGCGGCGATAATAGGCGGCAGAGCTTATGTGGCAGGAGCGTCATTAGGCGCGCTGCTTGCGGTGCTGGTATTTCTGGCGGGGTTCGAGCAAAAGCGGATCGGTTCGCGGCGGCTGATAATCACTTCTGTCTTCGTGGCGCTTTCGGTCGTGGGGCGGTTTTTGCCGCTGTTCAAGCCCGTGACCGCGCTCACTATGACTGCAGGTATATATCTGGGACGCGAATCCGGCTTTGCCGCCGGCGCCTTTTCGGCGCTTATTTCGGATTTTTATTTCGGGTTCGGGCCGTGGACTCCGTTCCAGATGCTGACGTGGGGCCTTATAGGGTATATCGCCGGCGTCATAGGCGAAAGTCTCAAACGCTCGACCGTCCGTCAGCTCGTGTTCGGCGTTATATCGGGGCTTTTGTTTTCGGCGCTTATGGACGTGTGGGCGACGCTGGATTTCACGGGCGGTTTCACGGCGCAGACCTACCTTGCGGCGCTG
>CACYCI010000021.1 GCA_902772845.1 uncultured Ruminococcus sp. | reverse complement strand
GGAAAGGCGAGGTAAGAGCTCACCGGCGTGCGGGAGACCGTACGGCCATGTAAACCCTATCCGGAGCAACACCGCATAAGGAGCGTTAATGCTTGCTCGGCAGCTCCAAAGGTGGCAAAGACGTTTGCGGCAACGTAAACGCAAGATAGATGATTGTTTTTAACAGAACCCGGCTTACAGGAACAGTTTGCCGCATCGAATTATCTGAGCTTTTCCGCATATCGTGCCGGAACGGCGCGGTTTTTGCGCATTTTGCGGCAAAATCGCTTGACAACGCGCCGCACTGATTATATAATGTTATAAAGAGTATAGTCCTTCTTTTTTAACGTCACGCAAGGAGAAAAATATAAAGTGCTTATCAAAATAGAACAGAATATGCCCCGCATAAAGGCGCTGGAAGAAAACATTTCCTCGCTCGGCAGCTCCATAAACGCCGATAAGCTCGGTGAAGATATAGCGGCGTTAGAAAGCGCCACCGCAGAAGCGGGCTTTTGGAACGACACCGAAAACAGCCGCAAGGTACTGGCGGAGCTCAAACGCAAAAAATCCACTTATACCGAATACTGCGACCTGAAAAAAGCGTTTTCGGACCTGCGTGAGATGATAGACCTTGCGCTTGACGCAGACGACGAAGAACTTGCAGACGAGCTTATACCCGAACTTACCGAGCTCGAAAAACGCTACGACGCGCAGCGTATAGCAGTTATGCTTTCCGGCGAATACGATGCGAACAACGCTATCCTTTCCATACATCCCGGCGCGGGCGGTACCGAAGCACAGGATTGGGCTGAAATGCTTTACCGTATGTACTGCCGCTTTGCCGAACGCAGCAAGTTCAAAGTCAAGGTGCTTGATTATTTAGACGGTGACGAAGCCGGTATAAAGGCGGTCTCAATACTCATAAGCGGCGAAAACGCTTACGGTCTGCTCAAAAGCGAATCCGGCGTGCACCGTCTGGTACGCGTTTCTCCGTTCGACGCTTCCGGCAGAAGGCACACCTCGTTCGCTTCAGTCGAAGTCATGCCCGAATTCACCGACGACCTCAAGAATATCGAGATCCGCGACGAAGACATAAAAGTCGAAGCGCACCGTTCATCCGGCGCGGGCGGCCAGCACATCAACAAGACAGACTCTGCTATCCGCATAACGCATCTTCCCACCGGTATAGTAGTCGGGTGCCAGACCGAACGCAGTCAGGTACAGAACAAAGAGACTGCAATGCGAATGCTCAAAAGCAAACTGTTAGAGATCAAAGAGCGCGAGCATCTTGAAAAAGTAGAAGATATCCAGGGCGTAAAGATGAACATAGAATGGGGCAGCCAGATACGCTCGTACGTGTTCATGCCGTACACTTTGGTAAAAGACAACCGCACCGGCTACGAGACCGGTAACATCACCGCGGTAATGGATGGCGACCTCGAAGGTTTTATAGACGCTTATTTAAGATCGCTTGTTAAGAGTTAATTATTTTAGGGGGTATTTATTATGAAAAAAGTCAATGCCGAACTCCAAAAGATAACCGGTAACGAAAAAGTGTGCTTCATTTCCGGTATTGCGCTCGTTGTTCAGTCGTTAGCGTTTGCTGTGCTCAGCATGGTGCTGTGGGGCAAAAAGCGCAGTCTTGCCAAATCGTTTGCGGCTGCAGCAGCCGCCGGCGGCGTCATCGGCGCGCTCCTTCTTGTCTTCGGCAAGAAAAAATGCGATTGCCGCGATGAAGAATGCGGCGAAGGCGAAGATGAAGATCTTTTCGGTGATTCTCTTGATGAAGAAGACGTTTTCTGCAATTTCGAAAACGAAGATGAAGATTGCTGCTGCGGCGACTGCGAAGAAGCCGAAGAAGCCGAAGCCGAAGGGAACGAAAACGCCTGATCGTTTACTGTCCGTGACATAAGCGACATTCATGCCAAACTTTTGCCGGGCAGTTTATGCTGCCCGGTCACTTTTACGTTCAGAAAGAAGGTTTGCTATCATGCAAGAAAAAGGCGGTATTTCCGTCAGCACTCAAAACATTTTCCCTGTCATCAAACGCTGGCTTTATTCCGATAAGGATATATTCCTGCGCGAGGTGGTCTCTAATTCCTGCGACGCGGTCACTAAGCTCAAACGTCTGGTTTCGCTCGGCAGTGCCGAGACCGACGGAGAATACAAAATATCCGTAAAGCTGGACAAAGACGCCGGCACGCTTACCGTTTCGGATAACGGCATAGGTATGACCGCCGACGAAGTCAAGCGCTATATCAACCAGATCGCGCTTTCCGGCGCCTTGGATTTTATAGATAAATATGAATCCAAGGACGGGAATTCGTCGGGCATTATCGGCCATTTCGGGCTCGGCTTTTATTCTGTGTTCATGGTTTCGCAAAAGGCGGAAATAGTCACCAGGTCATACGACGGATCTCCCGCCGTGCACTGGACCTGCGACGAAAACGGCGAATACGAAATGTCCGAATGCGAACGCGACGGCCGCGGTACCGACGTCATAATGCATATTTCCGATGACGAGGCGTCGTATCTCGATTGTGAAAAGATAAAAGAAATACTGAAAAAGTATTGCTCTTTTATGCCCGTGCCCGTGTTTTTTGAAGAAGGAAACGAAAGCGAACAGATCAACGATACCGAACCGCTTTGGCAGAAAAATCCCAAAGATTGCACTAAGGAACAGTACGACGAATTCTACAAAAAGCTCACCGGCGATTATGAGCCGCCGCTCATGTACGTCCATATCAACGCCGATTTTCCGCTCAATTTCAAAGGAATACTGTTTTTCCCGCGAGTAAAGAACGAATTTGAGCCCGTCGAGCCAAAAGTCAGCTTGTATTACAATCAGGTGTTCGTCTCGGAAAGCATCAAAGAGGTGCTTCCCAACTACCTGATCTATGTAAAAGGCGTACTCGATTGCCCCGAGCTGCCGCTCAACGTTTCGCGCAGTTATCTGCAGACGAATACGTATGTGAACAAGGTATCTCAGCACATTTCCAAAAAGGTCGCGGACCGTTTTGTTCAGCTTTTCAACACCGAAAGGGCAGAGCTGGAAAAGAATTACGCCGATCTGTCGCTCTTCCTCCGTTACGGCTGTATGCGTGACGAAAAACTTTACGATCGCGTAAAGGATACCATAATGTTCCGCCTCACCGACGGCAAGCTCGTCACCGTAAAGGAATATCTCGAAGATAAAGACGAAGGCACGGTCTACTATACCGCCGATAAAGAAACGCAGAGTTATTATATTTCCGCCTATAACGCCAAAGGCATAAAAGTGGTGGAAGCGGCGCGCCTGGTAGATACCCAGTTCATGCAGTTTTTGGAAAGCAAGAACGAAAAAGTCAAGTTCCGCCGTATAGATTCTGCGGTCGACGCGCTGGGCGAGGCGGGCGAAAGCAACGAAACGCTCGCCAAGCTCTTTGCCGAGGTCACCGGCAAAAAAGAAGAATCCATAAAATTCGCGTCTCTCGGCGAAGATTCCGCGCCCGCCGTCATAACCGTAAGCGAAGAGTCGCGCCGTATGCATGAAATGATGCGTATGTACGGTCTGAACAGCGGCGGTGCGAACGACGAAACGCTCACCGTAAACACTGCTTCCAAAGCGGTCGCACGGCTTCCCGAACTCGAAGAAAACCGCCGTAAGCTTGCCGCAAAACAGATCTATATGTCCGCGCTCATGCTTTCACGCAGATTTACTCCGGAAGAGACCGAAGAATTCGTCAAGCTCAATACAGAACTGCTTTCGCTTATATGAAACCAAAAACAAAATAAACAGCCCCCCGAAAGCGTCTGCTTTCGGGGGTTTTGCTATACCTGATCTATTTTGCGTACATTCCGCCTATGACCCAGTTGCCGAACGAACAGGGCAGAAGCTTGAGCAGTACGCAAACGGCTTTGTACGAAAAGCCGATAGCGTAAAGCGGCTTTACGCGTTTCTTAAAGCAAACGCGGCATATCGTCTTTGCGGCGCGGTCGGGCGCCATGCCGTTTTGCTCGTCATGTTCCATTTTTGCCACGCTGCGTTCTATCCTTCCGCCGTATACGTCGTCGCCGGCGGCGCTTTTTTTGCGGGCGGCTGTGAAGCCGGTCTTTATGTCGCCCGGCATCACGGCGGTGACGCTTATACCAAACGGGCGCAGCTCATTGGCGAGCGCGCAGGTGTATGTGTTTACGGCCGCTTTGGAAGCTGAATAGAACGCCTGGAACGGCAGCGCCGCCGGGGCGCCGACCGAGCTTATGTTCACTATCCTTCCGCCTCCGGAAGCGCGCATATGCGGAATGACGGCGCGGTTGACGTTTACTGTGCCGAAAAAGTTCACGTCAAGCTGAAAACGGGCGTCTTCGGGGGAAGTGAATTCCACTGCGCCGGATATCCCGCTGCCGGCGCAGTTGACCACCAGGTCCAGCACGCCTTCGCGTGCGGCTATGCCGTCCACGGCTGATTTGACCTGATCGGGGTCCGTGACGTCGGCGCAGACGTGCGTGAGACATTCGCATTCAAAGGGTTTGCGGCTCATACAATAAACCTTCACGCCCTTTTCGGCGAGTGCTTTTGCCGTGGCGAGCCCTATACCGGAAGTCCCCCCGGTGATGAGCGCTGTCGATATTTTCATGTCGTTCGCCTCTTTTTCTCAGAATATAAAAGATGCAGCTTTTGTCGCAAGTATACACAAATGGCAAAAGCTGCATGCTTTTTGCGCTCAGGCGGAGCTAAGCCGCCCGGCGTTTATTATTTGTATTTTGGACGGGGCACGTAATGGGTGTGAAGCAGTTCGTGCGCCTTGTGTCCGTTGGGCTTGCCCAGATATTCCTTGTACATTTTGATAAGTTCGGGGTTTTCGTGGGACTTGCGGATGTGCTTGCGCTGGTCTTCCGTGTAAAGCGCTTTCGCTCTGAGCTTCTTGGGATCGATGTAGCAAAGATCCTTGGAATTGATTATCGGCTGACCGCCGCCGGTCACGCAGCCGCCGGGGCAGCCCATGACTTCGATAAAGTCGTATTTTGCGCCGGCTTTGACTTTTTCAAGCAGCTTGCTCGCGTTGCCGGTGCCGTTTGCGACCGCTACGCGGACCTTTTTGCCGCCTACGTCTATCGTAGCTTCTTTTATGCCCTTGGTACCGCGGACAGCTTTGAAATCGACTTTTTTAAGCTCTTCGCCGGTGACCTTTTCGTACACGGTGCGGAGCGCGGCTTCCATAACGCCGCCGGTAGCGCCGAAAATAACTGCGGCGCCGGTGGATTCGCCCATGAGGTCGTCGAAATCTTCATCGGGCAGATGGTTGAAATCGATACCCGCGGTGCGGATCATGCGCGCAAGTTCTCTGGTGGTGATGACAGCGTCAACGTCCTGAAGTCCGTTGTTGCTGAGCTCTTCGCGCTTTGCTTCGAATTTCTTGGCGGTGCAGGGCATTACGGAAACGGTGAAGATTTTCTTGGGATCTATGCCGTTCTTTTCCGCATAATACGATTTTATGAGCGCGCCGCCCATTTCGTGCGGAGATTTGCAGGTGGAAAGGTTGGGAAGGAATTCGGGGTAGAAGGTTTCGCAGTATTTGATCCAGCCGGGCGAGCAGGAAGTGATCATGGGGAGCACTCCGTTGTTCGTGAGGCGGTTGATGAATTCGGTGCCTTCTTCCATAATGGTGACGTCCGCGGCGAAATCGGTGTCGAACACTTTGTCAAAGCCGAGTCTGCGCAGCGAAGCGGCGAGCTTGCCGGTGACGGAAGTGCCTACCGGCATGCCGAATTCTTCACCCAGCGCGGCGCGTACTGCGGGCGCGGGTTGTACCACAACGTGAAGATCGGGGTCGGCAAGAGCAGCCCACACTTCTTTGGTGGAATCTTTTTCCTGCAATGCGCCTGTCGGGCAGGCGACTATGCACTGACCGCAGTTGACGCAGGGCGAATCCGCAAGCGATTTGCCGTAAACCACGCCGACTACGCTCTTCATACCGCGCTTGGAAACGCCGATCGCGCCGATCTGCTGTATGTTGTTGCAGGCGGCAACACAGCGGCGGCAGAGTATGCACTTGCTGTTATCGCGTACAATAGACGGAGAAATGTCGTCTATTTTGGATTCGGGAAGCTTATCGGTATCGTACGGATAGCCGTCTACGCCGTATTCGTTGCAGAGCTGCTGAAGTTCGCAGTTGCGGTTGCGGACGCAGCTGGTGCATTCGCGGTTGTGGTTGGAAAGGAGCAGTTCGAGGTTGATCTTTCTTGCGGCACGGATCTTGGGAGTGTTGGTCTTTATATCCATACCTTCGGAAACGGGGAGCACGCACGCCGCCTGAAGTCCGCGGCCGCCGCCTTCTACAAGGCATATACGGCAGGCGCCGATCTGCTGTACGTCTTTGAGGTAGCACAGCGTGGGGATATTGACGTTGGCTTCGCGGGCGGCTTCGAGTACCGTATAGTTAGCGGGAACGCAAACTTTTACGCCGTCTATTGTAAGATTAACTTTATTCATTGTCGTTCCTCCCTTATTTCTTGCTGATCGCGCCGAACTTGCAGGTGTCCATGCAGGTGCCGCACTTGATGCACTTATCCTGATCGATCACGAACGGGGACTTGATCACGCCGCTGATGGCGTTGACCGGGCATTTTCTGGAGCACGCGGAACAGCCCTTGCACTTTTCGGGATCGATGGTGTATCTCGCAAGCGCCTTGCAGTGACCCGCAGGGCAGCGTTTTTCGTAAATGTGCGCTTCGTATTCGTCACGGAAGAATTTGATGGTGGCGAGTACGGGGTTGGGCGCGGTCTGACCGAGCCCGCACAGAGCGGTGGCTTTTATGGTGTTGGCTAATTCTTCAAGACGTTCTATATCGCCGTCCTGACCTTTGCCTTCGGTGATGCGGTTGAGTATGTCGAGCATCCTTCTGGTGCCTATGCGGCAGGGGGTGCACTTACCGCAGGATTCGTCGACTATGAAGCCGAGGAAGAATTTGGCGATATCGACCATGCAGTTGTCTTCGTCCATGACTATCATACCGCCGGAGCCCATCATGCAGCCCATGGCGGTGAGCGTGTCGTAATCGACAGGCGTGTCTATGAGCGAAGCGGGGATGCAGCCGCCGGAAGGACCGCCGGTCTGAACTGCTTTGAACTTTTTGCCGTTGGGAACGCCGCCGCCGATCTCTTCTATTATAGTACGGAGCGTGGTGCCCATGGGGATCTCGACAAGGCCGGTGTGGGTGATCTTGCCGCCGAGCGCGAATATCTTGGTGCCCTTGGATTTTTCGGTACCCATGGAAGCGAACCACTGTGCGCCGTTGAGTATGATCTGCGCCACGTTGGCGAGCGTTTCGACGTTGTTGATTATAGTGGGCTGACCGAACAGACCTTTGACAGCCGGGAACGGAGGACGGGGTCTGGGTTCACCGCGGTTGCCTTCTATGGAGGTCAGCAGAGCAGTCTCTTCGCCGCAAACGAACGCGCCTGCGCCGAGACGGAGTTTGATATCGAAATTGAAACCGGTGCCGAAAATATCTTTGCCCAGAAGTCCGTATTCATGCGCCTGATTTATAGCGATCTGCAAGCGGGAAACGGCAATGGGGTATTCGGCGCGGACGTATATGTAGCCTTCGTCGGCGCCTATGGCGTAGCCGGCTATGGCCATTGCTTCGAGCACTGCGTGGGGGTCGCCTTCAAGCACGGAACGGTCCATGAACGCGCCGGGGTCGCCTTCGTCGGCGTTGCAGACGACGTATTTCTTATTGGAGACCGAAGCTTTGGCAAACTGCCATTTTCTGCCGGTGGGGAAACCGCCGCCGCCTCTGCCGCGCAGGCCGGAATCGAGTATCTCTTTGATGACTTCGTCGGGAGTCATCTGGGTGAGCGCTTTGCCCAGCGCTTCGTAGCCGTGCATCGCGATATATTCGTCTATATTTTCGGGATCTATAACGCCGCAGTTACGCAGCGCGACGCGCTTCTGGCTCTTGTAGAAACGGGTCTCGGAAAGAGAAGTGACGTCGCCGGTCTTGACGGCGTTCTTGGCGGGGTCGCTGTAGACCAGACGCTGAACGGGACGCCCTTTGAGCAGATGCTCTTCGACGATCTCGGGGACGTCTTCGACTTTCACTCTGGAATAGAAGACCCCTTCGGGGTAAACTATCATTATGGGGCCTAATGCGCAAAGGCCGAAACAGCCGGTGTGGACGATCTTTATCTCATCCTGAAGCCCTTTTGCTTCAAGCTCTGCTTCAAGCGCTTTTGCAATGGCGGGGCTGTTGGATGAGGTACAGCCGGTACCGCCGCAGATAAGAACATGAGCACGTATCATCTGTTTTTCCTCCGTTTTATATTATCGTGTTGCCTATGGTGTATTCGACGACGGGTTTGCCGCCCTTGATGTGTTCCGCCACGACTCTGGCCGCTTTTTCGGGAGTCATTTTGACATAGGTGGTCTTTTCTTTGCCGGGTTCAAAGACTTCCACGACCGGTTCGTACTGGCATATGCCTATGCAGCCGGTCTGCGAAACGGTGGCTTTGTCCGAAACGCCCTGTTTTGCCACTTCGTCGACAAAAGCGTTTAGCACGGGCCTTGCGCCGGCAGCTATGCCGCAGGTAGCCATACCAACAACTATGCGTATGGAGTTTTCGCCTTCGCGCAGGGCGACTTTGCCCGCCATACGTTCTCTGATTTTAGCAAGTTCTTCCAATGATTTCATTGCTTTCTGTCCTTTCGGTTTTGGTTTTGTTTTATTAAAAAAATTTAATTATCGTTTGAAACGATCTCCGCGTACTGCGCCGCGAGGTCGTCTTTAAGCAGAACGAGCACTTCGGGCGTGGAAAGCGGGACTCCGCCCAGCACCGCGCGTATTTCGGCGGTATCCAACCCAACTTCGCCGTTCGGGAACGAATGCCTGAACTTTATATCGGTATTATCGTCCAGCCCCTGTATGAGCGTGCATAACGTGGACGAAATGTCGCCGAGCGGGGTAAAATCTATGCTCGTTTTGTAAAACAGCGCGCTTATTACCGTACCGTGCTCATCGGCGTTTTCCGCCGCCGGTGTGCTTTTCAGCTCAAGGCGTCCGCCGGTCTGTTCGGCGGCGAGCTTGAAAAACGGTATCCCAAGCCCTACAGCGCGCGTTTTGCGCGTGGTGTAAAACGGATCGGTGACGTTGCGCACGGTCTCGGCGTTCATGCCGCAGCCGTCGTCCGTAACGGTTATGCGCAGCGTTTCCGCGGTCTCTTCAAGGTCTATGTCTATGTGTGCGGCGCCCGCTGTCAGCGAATTCTGCACTATGTCCAATATATTCAGCGAAAGCTCTTTCAAGAGATCGCTCCTTTCAGATATTCGAAAAGCCGCTTTCGTATAAGATCGCCGCTGTACGGCTCGTCGTCGAGCATGATGCTGTTTTCCGGTTCGCTTATATCCCAAAGATGGTGAGCGTCGCTGTTTTTGAGCACACGTCGTGTTCCAAGGTCGGGCAGCTCAACGGCGTATTCGCCGCCCATGGCGTTGGCGGAAAGCTCGACAGTGCTGAATGCCGGCGTTTCGGGGAACGAACCAAGCACGCCTATAAGCCCGTTGGAAGGCCTGTCTATGTGCGCCGGCCAGCAAAACCCGCCGAACGATACGACTAACGCCGCGGCGTCTTCCAGCGAAAGCGCGGAAGCCGGCGGCAGCAGGAGTTCTTCCGTACCGGTAACTTCGTCGTTTTCATCAAGAATGAACTGATCCCCGAATATCTCGGGCTTGTTTTTGATTTTGGCGCGGTACCTGAAAAATTCCGAATCAAAGCTCAGCGCCGAATCCAGCGTGGGAAAAAGGCACAGCAGATGTATCTCTTCCGCGGTGGTCAGTTCCATCCCCGCCACCGGGATCACGCCCTGACGTTTGCACGCCTTGAAAAAGGCGGGGCAGTTCGCGCACGAATTGTGGTCGGTGAGCGCAATGATATTAAGCCCTTTTATCGCCGCCATACCGGCTATGTTGTTCACGGTCATGTCGTCGTCGGCGCACGGCGAAAGGCAGGAATGTATATGGAAATCGTAAAAATACCTGTTCATAAAAGCCGGCCGAGTGCGACGCAGGCCTCGTATTCGTTCATGCCCGTGCGCAGAAGGTTCAGCCCCTTGGCGTTTGCCGCCGCGGTCAGCTCGGGGCTTATTTCCGAATTTTCGCAGACGATTATGCATGAAAGATCCAGAAGCGAAGCAACGGCGAGCGTGTTGATATTTGTCATTATGGTGACCCAGCAGTTGCCGGGCTTTGCTCTGCCCATGACCCAGCTCAGCAGATCGCCGGCGTAGGCGCCATCTATGCAGCGGTCGCCTTCGGATATGCAAATGCGTTCAAGGCCGAGTTTTTCGGCAAGTTCATTTACCGTCATCGTGTTCTCCGTTTGTTTTCTCGCGCAGCTTTTCGCGCATGACGACGATGCATTCGCCGTAATCGGCTTTGCCCTTGACGACGTCTTCCGCGAATGCGCGGCAGGTAGGCGACCCGCACGAGCCGCAATCGAGCTCGGGCAGGGTGCCGAACACCTTCTGGATATCCGCCATAAGCTTTATTGCCTGCCGGCGCGACGTGCCGAGCATCGAAACGCCTTCGTATTCGGAATCGAGATCCAGCTTGACTTCATCCGGAAGCTCGTCGCCGCTTTCGGCGGCGTGGTTCTGCGATACCGGCAGATAGCGGCGTATGTTGCGCAGACGTACGCGGCAGATATACGGGTTTTCCATTGTGAGCACTCCGCCCACGCAGCCTCCGCTGCAGGCGTTGAGCTCCACAAAATCAAGGTTCGGGCGCTGCTCGGTGTCTATGTCTTCAAGCACTTTCATAACGTTTTCTATCCCGTCGGCGGCAAGATAATGGTCGTTCATCAGCGATGAAGACTCGCCTCCGGAAATCGCCCAGCCGACGCCGACCATACCGGTCTTTGAATACGGCACGGGCGTGACTTTGTTTTTCATAACGTTCAAAAGCTCAAAATACATATCGCTCATGGAAACGACGTAATCTATGTTGCTTTTGGAGCCACCCGCGCTGTTTTTTACGTAGCTGACCTTTGCAGGGCAGGGCGAAATGAATACCGTCGCTATATCTTCGTCCTTCAGGCCGGGATTTTTTTCCTTTGCTTTCTGCTTTGCCAGCATACCGGCCAGTTCAACGGGCGGCTGCACGGGCAGCAGGTGCGGGACCAGCATGGGGAACCTGAGCGACACGAGCCGTACCACTACCGGGCACGCCGAGCTGATCACGGGGTACACCGCCTTGCCGGAATGCAGGAATTTACGCGTATAGTCGGTCACGAGCTCCGCCGCGCAGGCGACTTCGAAAACGTCGTCGAAGCCAAGATCCAAAAGCCCCTGGAGCAGATAGTCTATATCGTCAAGGTTTTCGAACTGACCGTAAAAAGTCGGCGCGGGAAGCGCAATTAGGTATTTGTCTTTGGGGAGCGACGAGAATTTGTCGTAGATCGCTTTTTTGGCTTTGTGCGGGCAGAGCCGTATGCATTCGCCGCAATC
>CACYCI010000020.1 GCA_902772845.1 uncultured Ruminococcus sp. | reverse complement strand
TCCTCATAAAAAGCGGCGCTTCGTCCAAAAGCTCGACTGCCGTACGTCTGTACGGCGACGCTCGCTTTTGAACGAAAATCCCTCGATCCTATGCGGCCCGATAAGCCGTCATCAAAAGGCGGGCCCGCGCCGAAAAAAGAAAAAGCTTTATACCCGGAGGCAGTTTTTGCCTCTGGGTATCATTTTTACGTGGCTATAATATAAACTCTCCTCATAAAAAGCGGCGCTTCGTCCAAAAGCTCGACTGCCGTACGGCCGCGGAGGTACCGGTAACGGCACTCATTTGCGGGCGGCGCGCGGAATGTGATTATTGACAATCCGCATATAATGTTGTATAATAAAAAAGTAGTCGTATCAGATTTCGGCCGCGCAAGGAGAATGGTCAAAAATGGCAAAAAAACTTTACAAAGACACCAAAAACAAAATGCTTTGCGGCGTGTGCGCCGGGGTCGCCGAATATCTCGATCTCGACGTCACGGTGGTGCGTCTGCTCTGGACAGTCTTCGGCTGTATGGGCGCGGGAGTAATAGCGTATATCGTCGCGGCGTTCATCATGCCCGAAAAAGGCAATAATATCGAGGGCTGACGGCAGAGAATAAAAAAACAGAAGAATAGAATACAAAAAATATATAAAAACACGGAGGAAACTCACATGAAAAAATTCAGATGCCCCGTCTGCGGCTACATCCACGAAGGCGATACTCCCCCCGAACAGTGCCCGGTTTGCAAAGTTGCCGGCAGCAAGTTCGTCGAACTCGAAGAAGAAAAGACCTGGGCTGCCGAACACGTTGTCGGCATAGCCAAAAACGTAGATCCGCGCATTATCGAAGGTCTGCGTTCCAATTTCACCGGTGAATGCTCCGAAGTCGGAATGTATCTCGCAATGGCGCGCGTCGCCCACCGCGAAGGATATCCCGAAATAGGCCTTTACTGGGAAAAAGCGGCTTACGAAGAGGCGGAACACGCCGCTAAATTTGCCGAACTGCTCGGCGAAGTATTAAGCGATTCCACCAAAGTCAACCTGCAAAAGCGCGTTGAGGCCGAATACGGCGCAACTCTCGGCAAGACCGAACTCGCCAAGCTCGCCAAAGAACTCGGCTACGACGCTATCCACGACACCGTGCACGAAATGGCTCGCGACGAAGCCCGCCACGGCAAAGCGCTCGAAGGTCTTCTCAAGAGATATTTCAAATAATTACAAAAATAAGGAGAAATTTACAATGAACTCTTACGTTAAACGCATCTTGTGTGCTCTGATCGCAGCGGTGTTCGCGTTCGCGTGCGTTGCGTGCGGCGGCGGTTCAGACAAAGAAGAATCAAAACAGAACGCGTCCGCCGAACCGGCTTCGGATCCCGCCGGCGAAAGCAAAGCTCCCGAACAGGGGTCGATAGATCTCGAAGGGTTTTCGTACAAAAACGAATCGCTGGGCATTGGCATCAAGCTGGACGAAAGCTGGTCCATCCGCACGACGGAAGAGCTTGCGGCTCTTGTGGGCGCTACCAGTCTGGGCGATGCCATGAAGAACGCGCCTATTACGTATGACTTTTATGCCGTACGTCCGATCAGCTCCGCTTCAATAAACATTATCTTCGAAAATATGACAAAATCCGTCGGCAAGGCGTTCACCGAATCCGAATACCTCGATCTCGCCAAGACTACGGTCAAAGCGCAGGTCGAATCTGCCGGAATGAAAGTGAATTCGCTCGAAATAATCAAGCGCACCGTCGCCGGCAGGGAACTCAACGGTTACGCTATAGAACTCTTTGCCAACGGTATCACGGTGCATGAATACTGCCTGCTTATAAGGATGGGCGATTATATGGCTAACATTACGTTGGCTTCCGGCAACGCCGAAGAGCTCGAGCAGCTTTTGAACGCGATCTATCCGCTCGGATGATATAACAAGAAAGGACAATAATTATGAAATACGTTTGCCCCTGCGGCTACGTCTATGACGAAGCGCTCGGCGATCCCGAAAACGGTATCGCCCCCGGAACCAAATGGGAAGACGTTCCCGAAGATTTCGAATGCCCGGTCTGCGGCATGGGAAAAGACGCTTTCGAAAAAGAATAGGTTAAACGTAAAAAGAACGCAAATTCGCGCAAATTGCGTTCTTTTTCTATTGACAAACAGTTAACTGTGTGTTAATATATCAAACAGAGCAAAATATAAAATTCAGAAAGGAAACATAATCATGAAAAAGCTCATTGGAATGCTCCTCGCGCTCGCAGTAGTTCTTTCCGTTGCTACCGTTCTCATTTCTGCAGAAGACGGTGACGACGAGATCATCAACCGCGAGATAACCATTTACGAAATCGACACCGCTCCCACGCTCGACGGCAAGATCGAAGACGGCGAATATCACCTCGTCTCCTCCTGGCCTCTCGATAAGGAAGAGTTCATCTCCCGCGGCGACTACGTCGAAAATATCGAAGTAGAATATTATATGTGCTACGACGAAACCAACCTTTACTTCGCTGTCAAGGCTCAATGCGACGGCGAACACGTGGCCCGTATGGCCGACAATCCCAAATACATTTTCAATGCTCATCATCTTATGACTCTCATCATCCCCGACGATCCCACCAGGACCAAAGAAGACGGTTCCAGTGTTTATCCGGGTCAGGAAGCTACCTGGTCCGATCTCAACAGCGGCAACTACGCTTATGAATTCACCACCATATTTGCCAGCGAACAGACCGACAAACACGCTGCCGACGTCCCCTTTGCCACTAACCATTTTATGGATATGGTTTCCAAGATGCAGTACAGCACCGCTCATACGGACGGTTATGATATCTATGAGATCGCCATGCCGTGGTCCGCTATGACCAACAGCCAGAACACCACCGCCCTCACTCCGGAAGTAGGCACTGTGTTCGGCTTTGACAGCACTCTCGGTCTTACAGATATAAGCGGCATCAACGAAGTCATAGATAACGAAGGTTATGACGGCGCAAACGGCGTTTACTACGGCAACTACATCTATTTTGCAGACGGCTACGGCCACGGCGCAAAGGATCTTAAACACGCCTGCATCGTCACCCTCGGCGGCGCTGCTCCCGCAGAACCTGTTGAAGAATCCAGCGAAGAACCCGCTTCTACTGAACCCGCTTCTGAACCCGCAGAAGAATCCAGCCAGGGCGGCAGCACTCCTACTACCGGCGACGCCGGCATC
>CACYCI010000019.1 GCA_902772845.1 uncultured Ruminococcus sp. | reverse complement strand
TCTTTCTTTTTGGGGACGAGTTCGGTCTTTCCGCCCATATACGGCTGCAGTGCCTTCGGAATGGCCACGGTACCGTCCGCCCGGAGGTTGTTCTCCAGGAAGGCGATGAGCATTCTGGGAGGCGCCACAACGGTATTATTCAGCGTATGGGCAAAGTAATTGCCTTTCCCGCCCTTGATGCGGATGCGGAGGCGTCTGGCCTGGGCATCACCTAAATTGGAGCAGCTGCCGACTTCGAAATATTTCTGCTGGCGCGGCGACCAGGCTTCCACGTCTACGGATTTGACCTTGAGATCCGCCAGATCCCCGGAGCAGCACTCCAGCGTTCTTACCGGAATATCCAGGGTGCGGAAAAGATCCACGGTGTTCTTCCAGAGTCTGTCATACCATTCCATGCTCTCTTCGGGCTTGCAGACCACGATCATCTCCTGCTTTTCGAACTGATGGATACGGTAAACGCCCCGCTCTTCAATGCCGTGGGCGCCTTTTTCCTTTCTGAAGCAGGGAGAATAGGAAGTCAGGGTGTAGGGAAGCTCCGCCTCCGGAATGGTCTGGTCGATGAACTTGCCGATCATGCTGTGCTCGGAGGTGCCGATCAGATACAGATCTTCGCCTTCGATCTTATACATCATTGCGTCCATTTCGGCAAACGACATTACGCCGTTGACGACTGCGGCGCGGATCATGAACGGAGGAACGACGTAGGTGAAGCCGCGGTCGATCATGAAATCGCGGGCATACGCGATAACGGCGGAATGGAGTCTGGCTATATCGCCCATGAGGTAATAGAAACCGTTGCCGGCTACGCGGCGGGCGGCGTCGAGATCTATGCCGTTGAAACGTTCCATAATATCGGTATGGTAGGGGATCTCGAAATCCGGGACCACGGGTTCGCCGAAGCGTTCGAGCTCGACGTTTTCGCTGTCGTCCTTACCTATGGGAACAGACGGATCTATTATATTGGGGATACGCATCATTATAGCGGTGATCTTTTCTTCGTGCTCTTTTTCTTCGGCGGTGAGCGCATCTATCCGGCCGCCTTTTTCGGCTATTTCGGCCTTGACTTTTTCGGCTTCGTCGCGCTTGCCCTGCGCCATGAGCCCGCCTATAAGCTTGGACGCCTTGTTGCGCTCGGCGCGGAGCGATTCCACCTCCACCTTAATTTCGCGGTTGCGTTTATCGAGCTCGATCACCTCGTCTACGAGAGAAAGTTTATCGAACTGGAACTTTTTGCGGATGTTCTCTTTTACCGCTTCGGGGTCGGAGCGCAGGAATTTGATGTCGATCATGGTTGTTATTCTCCTATATCTTCAAAAAAATTATTGCCGCAGAGTTGTTTCAAAAGTAATTCAAGGTCTTTTGCCGACGAGTATGAGATAACTACTTTGCCTTTTCCGTAGGCGCCTTCGTTGATGGCGAGTTTTCTGCCGAGTTTGGAAGACGCACGTGATTCCAGACGGCCGTAATAAGAGCTGCGCACCTTGCGCGCCGCCGCCGGCGTGGTATCCGCCTCGGCACGGTCGAGCAGCCGTCTGACTCGTTTTTCTGTCTCGCGCACGGAAATGTCTTCGTTTTCTACCGAAAGCGCAAATTCGCAAAGCTCTTTTTCGGTGAGCTTTTCCGCGAGCGGGAGCAGCGTGCGCGCGTGGCCGAACGTGAGCTTGCCCGTATGGACGTCGTCCAGCACCTTGGCGGGAAGCGAAAGTATGCGGAGCTTGTTCGCCACCGACGGACGCGATTTGCCCACGCTGAACGCCGCCTCTTCCTGAGTCATACCGTATTCGCGCATAAGACTTTCGTATCCGCGCGCTTCTTCAACGGGATCCAGGTCTTCGCGCTGGAGGTTTTCGACCAGAGCGACGAGCGAAGCGGAGCGATCGTCGAGATCCTTGACTATAACGGGAACTTCCGTCAGCCCCGCCGCCTTGCAGGCGCGCCAGCGGCGCTCGCCGGCGATTATCTCGTAAAAGCCGTTCGCCTTGCGGCGCACCACTATGGGCTGTATAAGCCCGTGCTCTTTTACGGAAGCGGCGAGCTCTTCGATCGATTCGGGGTCGAACGTCTTGCGGACCTGACCGCGATTGGGTTCAATATCCGCCAGACGGAGCATGCTCACCCCGTTCTGAGCGGTGTCGTTTTCGGCGAGCAGAGCGTCTATCCCTCTGCCCAGACCGCCTTTGTATGTTGCCATAGATTCACCCTTCACATCTTTCCATAAGCTCCTGCGCTATATCGTCGTATGCACGGGCGCCTTTGGAATATTTATCGTACATATACGCGGGGACGCCATAGCTTGGCGCTTCGCTCAGCTTGACGTTGCGCGGGACGGGACGCGAAAACAGCTTTGAGCCGAAATATTTTTTGATCTCACCGAGCACCTGCGCGTTGAGCGTGAGACGCCCGTCGTACATATTCACCAGCACGCCGACGAGTTCGAGTTCGGGATTCTTGCGCTGCTTGACGTAACGCACGGTGTTCATGAGCTGCGTGAGCCCTTCCAGCGAATAGAATTCGCACAATGCGGGAATGACGAGCCCGTTCGCGGCGGTGAGCGCGTTCAGAGTGATGAGCCCCAGCGAAGGCGGGCAGTCGATGAAAATATAATCGTATTTTTCCGCGAGCGGCCGGAGCGATTCGCGCAGCTTGTATTCGCGGTTTTCTATATCTACAAGCTCTATTTCCGCGCCGACGAGATCCATGGTGGAAGGTATTACTGAAAGGTTGGGCACGCAGGTCGAGCAGACTGCGTCTGCCGCCGACAAGCGCGAAATGAGCAGGTCGTACACAGAGGCGTGGATCTGCCTTTTGTTTATACCCAGCCCCGTTGTGGCGTTGCCCTGAGGATCCGTATCGACCAGAAGCACGTTTTTCTTTGCCTTTGCAACGCAGGCGGCGATATTCACGGCAGATGTGGTCTTGCCGACACCGCCCTTTTGGTTTGCAAACGCAATTATTTTGTATTTGTTCATAAGCGTTCCGCCGTTTTTATCCAAATAGTATAATGCATATAATGCCGTATATATAATACCACTCGACACGCCTCCGTGTCAATATAAATAATATGAATTTTCTTATATAAACAATAAAACCCCCGCGCGGACGTGCGCGCGGGGGGAGCATATTCAGTTGGGCCTGTATTCGGTGAACGTGACTTCCACGGTTATGTCTTCGTCGGAATACGTTCTGCCGGAGCGCGTGTAGCGCTTGAGCGCAACTGTCACGGTGTCGCCCACGGCGCACCGTTTGAGCGCGGAGGTTATGTCTTCGGAAGACGACACTTCGGTGCCGCCGACGGAAACGATCCTGTCGCCGGACCTGATCCCCGCCTCGGCGGCGTCGCCGCCCGCGGAAACGGACTGGACGTACACGCCGTATTCAGGCACTCCGTAGTACATAGCGTAATACTGAGTTTCTATGTCCACGAACGAAGCGCCAAACGATATCCTGCCGCGGACGTAGCCGTATTCCATAAGGTCGCGCACCACCGGGAGCGCGGTGGCGAGCGGTATGGCGAACCCCAGACCTTCGTAGCTTGTATCGGAATACTTGGCGTTGACCACGCCGACAAGCTGCCCGGACGAATTGAACAGTCCTCCGCCGGAATTGCCGGGATTTACCGGTGCAGAATGCTGCAAAAGCGACATTTCCTTGCCGTCTATCAAAATATCGCGTTCGAGCGCGGATACTATGCCTTCGGTAACGGTGCCGCCCAGCGTGCCGAGCGGGTTCCCTATTGCCACAACGGGATCGCCCACCTCGAGTAGCCCGCTTTCGCCCAGCTCCGCGGCCGCAAGGCCCGTCTTATCTATTTTGATGACGGCGATATCAGTCTGCGAATCCGTGCCGACTAGATACGCCGTGTATTCGCTGCCGTCGTGCAGACGCACTTTTATTGATGAAGCGCCCGCCACGACGTGATCGTTGGTGACGATATAGCCGTCTTCGGTGATTATGACGCCGCTGCCGGCGCCGGTAGTTATATACTGCCGCATAAAATAGCTGGTGGCGGTCGTTTCGGTGGTGATCTCGACCACGCTGTTTATGGCGAGCTTCGCCACGCTTTTTACGGTATAGTAATTATCTGGATCTACCGTTTCCAACACCGCGCCGCTCGTTTCGGTCCCGGTAAGCGGCTCGCTGCTTTCCAGCCGGTATTCCTGGGCAGGCGTTCCGGACTGTTCGCCGCGCTGCGCGTACCTTGCGCCGAAGAAGAAGCCAAGGCCCCCGAACAGCACGCAAAGCGCGACCGCCACCGCCGTGAACGCGACGCCGCGGCGCGAGCGGTTGTATTTTTCGGGGACGTAGCTGGGCGTGCCGCCGTTATATAAACCGTTTTCGATATTTCCGTTCATAAAAGCACCGTCTTTCTTTTGTTTTCGCTTTTATTATAACCAATATTCTTAAACCATCCTTAAAAAGATAATATTCCCAGATGCTCGAGCAGGATCTTTGTCCCCAGCAGTATGAGTATGACGCCGCCGGCGATCTGCGCCGGCTTTTGGAACTTTTCGCCCATGACGCCGCCTATACGCACTCCGGCAAACGAAAAAATGAACGTGACCGCGCCGATCACGGAAACGGCAAAAAGGACGTTCACTTCCAGCACGGCGAAAGTGACGCCCGCTGCGAGCGCGTCTATGCTGGTGGCGACCGCGAGCGGCAGCATTGCCCTGAACGACATATCCGCGCTGCGCTCGTCTTCGCTGCCGAAGAGCGCTTCACGCAAGGTGTTGGCGCCTATGACGAGCAGAAGCCCAAAAGCGATCCAGTGATCGTATTCGGTTATGTATTTTTCAAAGCCGGTCCCCAAAAGCCAGCCGAAAAGCGGCATGATCGCCTGAAATCCGCCGAACCACGCGCCGGCGATGAAAGAGTTTTTAAGCGGGACTCCTCTGCCCGAAGCGAGGCCTTTGCAGACAGCCGCCGCAAAAGCATCCATGGCAAGCCCCGCGGCAAGCAGTAAAAGTTCAAATACTCCCATATTCAACCTCGTGACGTTGTGAACTGGATTATAATATAGCACTCCTCGGCGCATTTGTCAACACAGTCCAAAATGAAGGCAAAAGTATTGATTTTATTCTATAAATATGATATAATCATTATATAAATAAACCTTGCCGAAAGAAAACCCGAAGGTGAACTGACGTGGATCTTAACGTTGAATTCAAGGCGATAGCCGTAGTCCGTACCGATTTTTCTTCTAAGTTCGGCATACCGCGCCAGCCGGCGCGAGTGCCGGAGCTCACCGGACGCATAGTTTTTGAACCCGGTTTCAAGAACAGAGAGCTGCTGCGCGGGCTGGAGGATTTTTCGCATCTTTGGGTGATATGGTACTGTTCGCTTTCGGCGCCGTTCGGCGAAAGGACGACTGTCCGTCCGCCGCGGCTCGGAGGCAACCGGCGCATGGGCGTTTTTGCAACGCGCTCGCCGTTCCGCCCCAACCCCATAGGTCTTTCGTGCGTGAAGATGGTTTCGGTGGTGACAGACGACCCGGAAGGCCCGTACATAGTGATATCGGGCGCCGATATGGCCGACGGCACGCCCGTGCTCGATATCAAGCCGTACCTTCCGTATACCGACAGCGTGCCGGACGCGCGCTGCGGATTTGCCGAAAGCGGGCTGGATCACCGGCTGAGCGTGGACATCCCGCCGGATAAAGCGGCGCTGTTCCCAGCCGAAAAGCTCGGCGTGCTGGCAAGCGTGCTTGCGGAAGATCCGCGTCCCGCTTACTGCGCGGATCCGGAACGCGTTTACGGCTTTGGCTTTGCGGGGTACGAGATAAAATTCAAAGTTGACGGCAGCGCGCTGACCGTCACGGACGTCTACAGAAACGGAGAACAGACATGATAAAACACTTCCCTTCACAGTTCGTATCTTTTGAAAACGATCACTGCTCGCGCACGCCGGAATATCCGCTCGTCGGCGAAAGCGTCCGTGTGGATTGCATAGTGGAAAACAATCCCGACCGCCCGGTGCTCGTTTATTCGGTCGACGGCGGCGAAAACAAAGGCGTTATGAGCGAGGGCGAAAACGGGCGTTATTCGTTTGACCTCGGCTCGTTCGGAAGCCGCTGCACCGTGAGCTACCGCATATTATGCGGTGATGAAAAGACCAAAACCTACACTTTTCCCGTTTGTATAAAAAACCGCTACGAACGCTTTGAAGAGCTTTATTTCCGCGGCAGCTCGTTTTGCGGAGTGCTGGGCGACGGCTACTGCGTGGAGCTGAACGTTTCGGATCATCTTGCGGTATCGTGTTACAAGGGCGTAAAAAACGGCGCGTACACGGTATCGGCGGAGCTTCCGCTCGGCGGCGAACGTTTCAAGGTGTGCGTCAGATCGCTGTGGGAACTTGGCAAATGCCGCGTTTCGGCTGTCACGCTAACGCTCGGTCCCGACGGGAACGCCGTGGCTTCGGAGATCGAAGCCGACATAGAGCGCCGGCATATATTCGGCACCGGCGAACGTTTCGATTCGGTCGACCAAAACGGAAAATACACTTCCGGCATGGTGGAAGAGCGCTGTTTCTACCAGGAGGAAATCACATACATACCCGTTCCCTTCTTCTTTACCGATACCGGTATCGGCTGGTATTGCTGCGGCACCGTACCCGCCGCGATGAACTTTGACGGCAAGGTCAGGATATCACGCGAGACGCGCGGAGGGACCGTTTTTGAAGACGCGCTGTTCTGCGGCGGACCGAAGCAGCTTATAAAAACATATTACGCGCTTTCCGGTCAGCCGGCGCTGCCGCCCGAATGGGTATTCGGCGTTTGGCTCAGCGCCAACGGATGGAACCGCACACGCGAAGTTTACGAAGTGCTGGAAGAGATGCACGAAAACTCCTACCCCGCTTCTGTACTGGTGCTTGAACCGTGGAGCGACGAAAGCACTTTCCACGAATGGGATCCCAAGCGCTTTGCCGATCACGAGCGAATGATGCGTGACGTGCGCGCCGAAGGGCTGCACGTGGTGCTGTGGCAGATATCCACGATACACGCCGGCTCGACCGACGAAAAAGAGGCGCTTGAAAACGGCTACTGCATAATGAACGAAGACGGCACGCCTTTCTATATCCCCGACGGATGGTGCAAAGGCAACCTTATATGCGACTTTTCAAACCCCAAAGCGCGCGAATGGTGGTTCGGTCACCGCAAGCATCTGCTCGACGAAGGCGTGGAAGGGTTCAAGACCGACGGCGGCGAATACGTTATGGACAAGACCGTGCGCCAGTACGACGGCTCGCGGGGGCTGGAGGCGCGGAACCTGCACCCGCTGCAGTATCAGAAAGCGTACCGCGATTTTATGCTTGAAAACGGCGTGAACGGCGTTACGTTCAGCCGCTCCGGCTACGGCGGATGCCAGTGCACCCCGCTCCACTGGGCGGGCGACCAGTCCAGCGAATGGCGCGAGCTTAAAGGTCAGCTTTCTGCCGGGATCTCTTCGGGGCTTTCGGGGATAATGTTCTGGGGCTTCGATATCGGGTCGCTGGGCGGACCGCTGCCGGGCAAAGAGCTTTATTTGCGTTCCACCGCGTTCGCGTGTTTCTGCCCCATAATGCAGTGGCATTCCATGGTCATGCCCGACCAGCTCGCCCCGCGTTATGACAAATCTACCTACAACGACCGCTCGCCCTGGAACCTGGCGCGTCAGTTCAACGATAAAGAGATACTCGAGATCTCAGCCAAATTCGCGCGGCTGAGACATTCGCTCATCCCGTACATTTCCGCCGAATCGGAATTCTGCGCCGCAAACGGCAGACCGCTCATGGCGCAGCTCTGCGTGGATAACCCTCAGGACGAAAAGGCGTGGGAGGCCTGGGACGAGTATATGTTCGGCAGAGATCTGCTGGTCGCGCCCGTATACGAGGAAGGCGCCGCGGGCAGAAACGTTTATTTCCCCGAAGGTGTGTGGGAAGACATTTTCACAAGGCAGATATACGAAGGCGGCGCGGAGCGTTATATAGAGTGTCCGCTGGACCGCGCTCCGGTCTTTATAAAAAAATAATCATTTTGCCGCGTTACGCGCAAAGGAGGCATTTATGAAAAAGATCACCGCTCTTGTCCTGGCGCTGCTGCTGGCGGCGCTCGCGCTGGCCGCGTGCTCCGGCGCAGGGACCGAAAGCGAAGCCGAATCGGAGCCCGGATCCGAGCCGGTATCAGAACCCGAACCCATAGACTACGATATAGTGTTTTACCGCTTTTATTCCGACGAAGCAGATAAACTCGCCGCGGAAATGAAAACGCGGTACGGCAAAGAGCCGCAAGTAATAAAATACGACAAAAACAAAGCGATGCCCGAACACGCGATATATCTTGGCGAAGTGACCGACGGCACCGGCAGCGAGCTTTGCAAGTCGGTAAACAAGCGGGATTACGGCGTAAAGACCGTCGACGACGGCGATATATACGTCTACGGCGGATCTATTGCGGCAGTCAAGGAAGGAATAGCATATTTTACGCAGAACTTCCTTGCCGAAAAAGGCGTCGCCCGCGAATGCGATTACGCTTACACCCATTTGTACAAGCTTTCGGGTGCTTCTGTGAGCGGCGCGGGATTGTCCGAATACGAAATTGTGTTTTCCGCCACGGATAACGAAGCCAAGTATCAGGACGTTGCCGAAGCGGTCAAAGAGTATCTCGACGAAAACGCTGATTTTATTCCGCGTACCGGCGGAAGCGGCAAGACCGCCGCGGAGCACGAGATCCTGCTCGGCTGCAACACCGGCCGCGAGCTTTCGGACAAATACAGCGAAGCCGATTTTGATTACAACGAATATCACGTTGAAATATCCGGCGGCAGCGCGGCGATAGTGGGCAACAACGCGTGCGCGGTATGGCACGGGTTCGTTGCGTTTGCGGATTACATAGCGGCAAACGGCAACGACGCGCCGGACGGCGAATTAGACGGAGTGTGCGATATAGTAAAAGTCGCCTGCGTGGGCGATTCAATAACTATCGGCATCAATTCCAGCGATCCGAAAGTCTATACGTATCCCAATTATCTGCAGAAAATGCTGGGCTACGGATATCTGGTGAAAAACTATGGCGCAAGCGGGTATTCGGTCGTCTACACCGACGAATACGCTTACTGCAAGCATCAGTTCTATAAAGCTTCGCAGGAGTTCCGCCCCGACGTGGTCATATGGATGCTGGGCACCAACGACGGCAACCCCGGGCAGTCTTACAAAGCGTGGGAAAACACCGGCCGGCGCGAAAAATACATAAAATCCGCCGACGATATGTTTGAAGCTTATGAAACCGCGAATCCCGACGTTCAGATATTCGTATGCATACCCGCGCCGCTTTTCGAATCGACCAGATGGCCGTGGGAGGAATGGACTGCGAGGATAGAGGCGTACGTGCTGGACCTGAACCGCGAGCTTGCAGAAAAGCACGGATACCGCACCGTGGACATCTACAGCTGGGCGCTCGATCATTCTGACATTTTCCCCGACGGGCTGCACCCCAAGGACGAAACTTACGAACCATATGCGAAGCGCGTTTATGATGAGATAATAGACTTTATAAAAACGCCGGACGACATAAAAGAAAAATAAAATATAAAAAATAAATAAGAAAAGGAGAAGACTATGAAAAAATTGATCGCATTCATACTTGCCTGTATCATGGCTTTGCTCGCTTTCGCGTCGTGCTCCAAAACCGAAAGCAAGCCGGACGAAAGCACTCCTTCGGGGGAAACACCGAGCGTGCCCGGTACATCTTCGGCGGAAGAAAGCGTGCCGGAAGCCGTTTCGGAAGACCCTTATGAAGACGGTCTGCCCGAAAAGAATTACGGAGGCCGCGAATTCCGCATACTCCAGCGCACGGAATACAAATACGAATTTGAAGAAGACGAGACGGCTCCCGAAAAAGTCAATCAGCTCGTGGCAGAACGCAACCGCAACGTAGAAGACCGCTTCGGCGTGAAGATAGTCACGATAGACCAGATGGGTGCGTGGGGCAAGCACGAAGACTTTATGAACTACATCCGCAACAGCATGGTCCAGGAAGACCCCGGCTACGATATAATTGCCGGTTACGCCGCCATAATGCCTTCCGCCATAGGCGACGACCTGTTCCGCAACTGGCACGATCTTGAAGATTGGATCAATTTCGACAAGCCCTGGTGGTCGCAGGATATAGTAAACGAGCTGACCGTCAACGGCAAGCTTTATCTGCTCACCGGCGATCTGTCCATGACTTTCTGGGATTCGATCACTTGTATGTTCTTCAACAAGGATATCGCCAAACAGCACAACCTTACCGAGCTTTTCGACCTTGTACGCAGTCACGAATGGACGTTTGACAAGATGCTTGAGATCTGCAAAGACGCCTATATCCCGACCGACGACGAAGAAGCCCGCATTTACAGCTACTGCACGCAGCGCACCACGCAGATAGACGTGTACCAGGACGCTTTCGGTATAAACGTCACCGAAAAGGACGGCAACGGCATTCCGCACTACACAATAAATAACGAAAAGACCTATAACGCGCTGAAAATGGTATTCAGTCTGGTTGTCGGTCAGCCGTTCACCTACATCATCCCCGCCGACAAGGCCCAGTACGAAGAATTCTTCGGTCTTGGCAGATCGCTCTTTGAACCGCTTTCGCTCGGCGACGGCATTAAGCTTAAGAATTACGATATTGATTTCGGCATCCTCCCTATGCCCATGTACAACAAGGAGCAGGACGACTACTACACCACCTGCCGCGATAACTATTCGGTTTTTGCGGTGCCGGCCAGAACTCCCGACAGCGAACTTGAATTCGTCGGCATCATTACCGAAGCGCTTTGTGTGGAAAGCTCTAAGACTGTTATCCCGCAGTATTACGAAATAGTGCTGAAAGAACGCAATACCACCGACGCCGATTCGGTGGAAATGATCGACCTGTCGCGCAAGGGTGTAAGATGTAATTTCGGTTACCTCTATTCCTACGCGCTCGACTGGCCCGCGCATCAGCTCAACGTATGCATAAACAACGAAAACGAAAACTTTGATACCAACTGGCAATCCAAAGAAAACATTTTCGAAAGCAATCTTGAAGAAGCGCTCGCTTACTATTTCGACTGATCTTACTTAGGCATAAATAAAGCCGCCCGCTTTCCTTTTTGACGGGAAAGCGGGCGGATATTTTACTGTTTATTTTTTGGGGAAGGAAGATACGAGCATATCGTATATTTCCACGAACGTCTCTTCGGTGAACGGATCCTTGAGTCCGGATTCAGCCAGCACCTTAAGGAAAGGAGTGTCGGCGTCGCTGTGCGCGACGACTTCGTTATAGATCTGAATGGCGTTTGCACGGTCTTTCAGCGATTCGGCGTAGATCTGGAGCGAGGGGATTATAGAAGTGCCGTAGCTGATGTAGTAGTGCGGATAGAGGAACATATGATGCACCTGAGACCAGATCGTAGACGAGAGTCCGCGTTTGTCCATCTTGTATTCGGTGGATATTTCCAGGAACAGAGCGTTGAGTTCTTCCGTAGTGGAATAATCGCCTTCGAAAGCCCTGGTCTCGAATTCCGCGAACACGCACGTCTGGATGAGCGAATACATACTGAGGAAGAGCTGATAGCGCGTTATCTTTTTGCAGGCGGATTCGCCGAAAATCTCTTCGTAAACGGGAAGGAACAGCAGTTCGTTCGCCTGGGAATGGATCTCGTCTATATCGAGCTGAGCGGTAGCTTCGTCGCCGTAGGTGTAGAATTCGTAGAAATGCCCGAATTCGTGTATGAACGTTTGAAGATTGTCATACCCGCCGCTGAATTTCTGGAAAATTATGGGTTCGTCATAAGAATATAGGATAGTGGTATAAGCGCCTTCGCGCATCTTCGCGTCGTCGCCGTAGATATACAGCCCGTGCTTTTTGAGATAGTTGAAAGCTTCGAGCATTTTGGGATTTATGGATTTGAGATACTTTTTAACGGTCTTTTCATGCGCCCAAACGGTGTTGTAGTCGCCCGCGCCGTAATAAAACGAGCTGGCAGAAGGATAAAGCTTGTTGAACAGCGGGACGATATACTGCTTGGTGTAATCGTACATACGCTGTATATCTTCTTTGGTATAGTCGCGGTGATAGCTCTTGTCGTAGATATACGCGACAACGTCTACGGCGCCGTATTTCTGCGCCATTTTCTTATAGATATCGACTATTTCGAGATAAATGTCGCCGGTGGCGGCGTTGAACGCTTTATAGTATTCGCTGGTGCCGTACTTATCGGCGATCTCGCCGACGGTCATTTCGGTGCCGTTATAATCAATTACGATCGAATCTGCGTCGTTGTACTTGTTTTCAAGCTCGGTAAGGCGTTTCTGCAGAGCAACGTATTCTTCGTCCATAGAGCTGGCAGCGTCACGGATGTCCTGCTTTTCGGTTTCGGTATACTCTTCGAACACCTTGTCGGCGTATTTTTCGGAATCGAGCAAGTCGTTGGCAAACTGGAAATAGTCTTTCTTAATGTTGCCGAGTTCTTCGGAAAGCATTTCGCTTTCGGCCTGCATTTCGGTATCGGTGGTATCGACCGAAAGTTTGATGTCGAGCAGCGAGCTCTGAGTGATGCCGTCGACCAGAAGGTTGGTGAGATCGTCGAAGAAATCATACATTTCCTGTTCGGTTATCTCGCTTTTTTCCAAAAGCTCGCGGCCTTCGGCTATTTTGGCGTTCATGGCGTCAAAATCCGGGCGTTCGTAGACCATTTCGGAATACGGAGTAGTCCCGCGTTCGTAAGATACTTCTTCTTCGGATTCTTCCTCTTCTTCGGAAGACTCTTCCGCGGGTTCGGACGAAAGCTCCGCGCTTTGCGCCGGAGCGTAAGAAGGTTCGGTGCTTTGCGCAGAGTCTGAATTATCGTCGCCGGACGATTTCTTGCACGAAGAAAGCGCGACGGGGACGAGCATAAGGATGCACAGGATCAGCGCTACAATGCGTTTTTTCATTATATACCTCCAAAACATTTGTATTTTTCGGTATTATATCACTATTACCGCAAAAAATCAAGTCCGTATGGCGCAATACGGCAAAATAGAAAAAAATCGGACAAATCAGCGGCGTTTTTTTGAAAAAACGCTTGACAAAGCGCAAGCATTGTGATATATTGCATTAAAACAACCGAATATCATTGTTATAATACGTTGAAGAGGACAACAGCGTTCGCGTTAAGTTCTTTCAGAGAGCCGGCGTTTGGTGCAAGCCGGCAGGACGACCGTTCGCTTATCACCCCGGAGTAGTTTTGCCGATATTTAAGCAAAAACGGTCATCCCGCCGTACAAGGGGAAGGCGCTGTTGGGCGTTGTTTTGCAAGAGTGGTTTATAAGCAAGGTCATTATTGCCTTGTCTCTGCAAAGAGGCAAGGCGTATTTATTTTTACGGAAGAGGTGCAATCGACATGGAACAAACGGCAATGATAGCTGAACGCCTTAAATGGGCGCGCAACCTTTCGGATATTTCCGTGGCGGAAATGGCAAAGGCCACCGACGTCACGCCGGAGGTATACATAGAGCTGGAAAGCGGCGAATGCGATTTTTCGTTCACTTTCCTCTACAAGTGCGCAACAAAGCTCGGCATTGACATTTCCGAACTCGTGAGCGGATCCAATCCCACGCTTTCGTTTTACAACCTCACCCGCAAGGGCGAAGGTATGCCGATCAAACGTCATTCTGAATTTGAATACCGTCACATCGCCCCATATCTGAAAAACCGAATGTCCGAACCGTTCGTCGTCACCGCCAAATACGATCCGTTTCTGGAATGTACTCCTGTAGCGCTGACTCAACATACGGGTCAGGAACTGAACTATGTCATAAGCGGTGAGCTCAAGGTACAGCTCGACGATCACATAGAATACCTGCACGAAGGCGATTCGATCTATTACGATTCTACGCACCGCCACGGGATGATCGCCTCCGGCGGCAGAGATTGCGTGTTCCTGGCGGTGGTATTCAAGGATAACGTCATTATGCCCGCTCCGGACCTGGCCGACAAGCCGGAAGACAAGCACGCGCCAGACGAGTCCGATTACGAAGGGCTGATATACAAGAATTTCGTCCGTGAGACGGTGGACGAAAACGGCTGCCTGGAAAACATAGATTTCGTAATACCGCAAAATTTCAATTTCGGCTACGACGTAGTGGACGCGCTGGCGCGCAAATGCCCCGACAAGCGCTGCCTGCTCTGGCTTTCTTCCGCCAAAGAAGAAAAAGATTTTACGTTCCGCGATATTTCCCTGCTTTCCAACCGCACCGCCAATATGTTCACTTCAATGGGCATAGGCAAAGGCGACCGGGTGATGCTGGTGCTGAAACGCCACTATCAGTTCTGGATCGCCATAATAGCGCTGCACAAGATCGGCGCAGTCGCTATCCCCGCCACAAGTCTTCTCACCGCCCACGATTACGAATACCGTTTCAACGCGGCAAAGGTAAAAGCCATAGTCTGCACCGCGAAAGACGGCTGCCCCGAGCAGGTCGAAGCCGCGGAAGCCGCGTCGCCCACGCTGAAAATAAAGATAATTGCCAACGGCGAACGCCCCGGTTGGAAACCGTTCAACAAGACCATAGCAACTTACCCCGACACGCTCACTCGCGCGGATACGTCAAAGGACGACCCGCAGATCATGTTCTTCACATCCGGTACCACCGGTTACCCCAAGATAACGGTACACAACGCTTCGTATCCGCTGGGGCACATAGTCACCGCGCGCTGGTGGCACCACGTAGACCCCAACGGGATCCATTTCACCATAGCCGAGACCGGCTGGGGCAAAGCGCTGTGGGGCAAGCTTTACGGCCAGTGGCTTTGCGAAGCGTGCGTTTTCGTATACGATTTCAAAAAGTTTTCCGCCGAAGACATTTTACCCTTGTTTGCAAAATACAACATCACCACGTTTTGCGCGCCGCCCACGATGTACCGTTTCTTTGTAAAGGAAGATCTTTCGAAATACGATTTTTCTTCTATCCAGCGCGCCACGATCGCCGGCGAAGCGCTGAACCCCGAAGTCGCATACCGTTTCCGCGAAGCGACCGGGCTGAAGCTGCGTGAGGGCTTTGGCCAGACCGAGACGACGCTGACCATAGGCAACCTTTTCAAGCGGCACAGCAAAGTGGGCTCAATGGGTCTTCCCAACCCGCAATACAAGGTAGAGCTTATGGATGAAAACGGCGAATTCTGCGAAGTCGGTAAGATCGGCGAGATCGTCATTTCCATAGAAAAGCCGCCCGTAGGTCTGTTCGACTGCTATTATCTGAAACCCGACCGCACCGCGGAAGTCTGCCACGACGGCTGGTACCACACCGGCGACACCGCATGGCGCGACGAAGACGGCTACTACTGGTACGTCGGCCGCGTGGACGACGTGATCAAGTCTTCGGGTTACCGCATAGGGCCGTTCGAAATCGAATCGGTCATAATGGAGCTGCCGTACGTTCTGGAATGCCTTGTCAGCGGCGCGCCGGACGAGATCCGCGGGCAGGTCGTCAAGGCGACCGTTGTGCTTACCAAAGACGCCGTGCCGAGCGAAGCGCTCAAGCAGGAAATCAAGGATTACGTCAAATCGCATACCGCACCTTATAAATACCCGCGCATAGTCGAATTCGCAGATCATCTCGAAAAGACCATCAGCGGCAAGATCATACGCAAAAAACAGTAGATCGCGCTACAGCGGATATACAAAAAAGCAGATCGGAAAACCGATCTGCTTTTGTTATATGCCGTTATTATTTGGATTTTTTGACTATAACAGCGCCGCCGAGAGCGAGCACGGAAACGACTGCGAGAGCGATAAGGCCTGCGTCGCCGGTGGTCGGGGTGTTGCCGCCCTGGCTGGATTCTTCTTCGGATTCAGCGGGAGCTTCGCTGGATTCTTCAACGGGCTCGTTGCTGGATTCTTCAACAGGAGCATCGCTGGATTCTTCAACGGGTTCTGCGCCGACTTCGATAACGATAGCGGCGTCGTTCCAGCTGGTGTACGGGAAGAAGGTGTTGTTCTTGGTGCGATCCATACCTTCGGTCTTTGCGAAAGTGCAGTCAGGATCGAAGGGAGCGATGATAGCGTTATTGGGGATGTTTTCGGTCTTACCGTTGGAAACGGTGATGAACATACCGAAATCTTCGGTAGCTTCGATCACGGAGAACGGGATCTTTGCCTGCATGAAGAGAGTGTTGCTGCCGGAAACTGCTTCGGCGGCTACGCCTTCGGTAGAGATCTCGACAGTGTCGGCGTTAGCATGAAGCTGACCGCATTTCTTACCGAAAGTAGAGGGGGTCTCATCGCCGTCGTACTGGATATCTACGAAATGAGTATAAACGGTAGCTTCGTCGTTGGTGCGGAACCAGAGACGGATGTTGGTGCCGGCGCCGTTGCCTTTGCTTTCGGGGGTGCCGATACCGGCATAATTGGTGGCGATAGCAACGTAAACGTTGCTGCTGTCGGAAGCATAGAGGTATGCGAACGCGTCGCCGCAATCGCTGTCGGAGCCCTGGAATTTGCCGTTTTCTACACCGTCGGCGATGACAGCATCGTCAGCGTTGAAAACTTCCCAGAGAGAATCGGGGAAAACGGGGAATTCGGGAGTGGGTTGAGAGGGATCATCGCCGGCGTAAACTTCGACTTCTTCGACCCAGCAGAAGGAACCGTAGTTGTAAAGATCGAATTCAACGTATCTTGCCGAAACAGCTTCTTCAAGAGTAATGACGCTTTCGTAAGAATTCCAGGTACCGTCGGCTCCGGTGCCGGCGAAAACAGTCTGACCGTTTTCGTTGTAGCCGGCTTCGGTGAAGGTTTCGCCGTCGGTGGAAACTTTGACTCTTACAAAATGCGATTCGCTGATGCCCCAGCTTGCTTCGCCTTTGTTGGAAGCGGTGTAAGCGGCAAATTTGCCGACGTTCTTTGCTTCGCCAAGGTCTACAACGATCTTAACGTATGCGCCGTCTCCGCTGAGTCCGTTGAGAGCGACATAGTCATGAGACGGACCGTCGAGGCTGCCTTTATTGCCGTCGGTAAGGATCTTGCCGTCATCTTCAAGAGTGATGGAATTATCCCACATGCTCCAATAAGTAGCTTCGCCGTCGCCTTTTGCCACGGTGTAGGATTTACCTGCGGAAACGGGAGTTTCGGCTTCTTCTTCTGCGGAGACCAGGCACACAGCGGCGGTCAGCACAAGAGCGAGAGCCAAAACCAAAGATACAATTTTTTTCATAGTATTTCCTCCTTAAAGATTTACAAATGTTTATTTGTATCTAAACTAATTGTATCACACATTCATTATTCTGTCAAGCATTATTTACAAACAGACAAAAAAGAAACTGCCCCGACCGTTCGCGGGCTCGCGCACGCGCAAAAATATGCAAAAAACTGCCCGGCAAATTTGCCGGGCAGCTTTATAATGCATTGTGTTACCGGTGCGAAAAATCTGCCGGAATCAACTGATGTGGTTATTATTTGGATTTTTTAACTATGACAGCGCCGCCGAGAGCGATCACGGAAACGACTGCAAGAGCGATGATGCCGGCGTCGCCGGTAGTAGGAGTGCTGCCGCCTTTGCTGGTCTCTTCGGATTCTTCAACGGGTTCGTCGCTGGATTCTTCTGCAGGGGCATCGCTGGACTCTTCAGCGGGTTCGTCGCTGGATTCTTCTGCAGGTTCATCCGGTTCGTTTATCTCGCCGTCAAGAGTGAGGGTATCGCCGTTAGCGGAAATGTCGATCCTGAAGGTATCGGTCTCGCCGAGTCCGCGAAGGATCCATTTGAGAGTGGAGTTGATCCCGTCGTTTGCGGTCTCGTAACCGCCGCTGGACAGGACGACCATGATGATCTGGCCTTCCTGAAGGAAGAGCTTGCCGTTTTCGAATTTGATGCCGTCTACGCCTTCGGGAGTGTTGGTGTGGATAGAGCCGGTGGCCTGAGTCCAGCCGTTGCAGTCGTTCCAAAGGATAACGTAGCTGCCGTCATCCTGTTCCTGAGCTATGGTGATAATTGCGCTGTTGAGGTTGACGGGGGTATCGTTGCTGGTGAAAACTTCGGTGGAGTTGATGTCGAACCCTTCTGCGGGGGCCTGATCGGCGGTGAAATAAGCAACGCCGTATTTTTCGACAAGACCGTTGACAGGATAGGGGCCTGCGGGGTCGATGGCTTCGGCGCCTTCGGGAAGTTCAGCTTCGGTAACTTCGATGCTGCCTTCTACGTTGGGGGTACCTTCGACTTTGATGTAGCGGACGCTGAGGAAAGCTCTGTGCTTGCCGCCGTTCATTTCAAGAGTGAAAGTGGCTTTTCCGTCGACAACTGCGACGTCAGCTTCTGCATTGAGGCGGAAATAATGCACGCCGTCTGCGGAGCCGAGTATACCGACAGTGGTGAGTCCTTCGGCGTTATCGGGGGTGAAAGTTACACTGAGTATTACTTTTTCTTCGCCGAGATCGAATACCTTCTCGGTGACTATCTCGTCTTCTGCAGATACGAAAACCGTAAGAGCGGTGAAAACGAGCGCGAGTGCGAGCATAAGCGCTAAAAGTTTATTCATGATTTTCCTCCATATTAATTTAGATATACTTTTGTATTCTTCTTAAGTATATCATCATTTGTTCGCTTTGTCAATACCGTTTGCCGCCGCAACGTGCTTTTTTTATTAACCGAACGTGCTTTTTGCGCGATCTGTCCGCGGGCAAAAAAAGCAGACCGGTTTTACCCGGTCTGCCAAATTGCAGCTATGTTATTGCCTTAAAACCCTTATTTGGATTTTTTAACTATGACAGCGCCGCCGAGAGCGATGACGGAAACTATCGCGAGAGCGATGATGCCTGCGTCGCCGGTGGTCGGGGTGTTGCCGCCCTGGCTGTTTTCGCCGGGATCTGCGGCTTCTTCGCCGATAACTTCGATTTCAGAAGTCCAGATGTGGTTGGACTGTCCGTCGTTGGCTTTATAATAGGTAACTTTGACGTAACGGCCGTTGAATGTGCCTTCTGCAGCGTAGAGAAGGAGTTTCCAATCGCTGCCGCCGACAGTTTCTTCAGCGTTTTCAGTAGCGACGTCTATTTCATCGCCGTAGGTTTCGCCGTCTGCGGAAACAGCGAATTTAACGCCGGCAGGAGCAGCTATGCCCCAATCACCGTAGATAGCATCTGCGGTGATCTTCTTGAATTCTTTGGATTCGCCGAGGTCGATAACGACTTCAACAGCTGCCTGATCAGCGCCTTCTTCGGCAACACCCTGGAAGCCGAGGTAGTTCTGAGAAGCTTCGTTGCCGCCGGGAAGGCCGTCGGTGAGCTTGCCGGTTTCGTTATCGGCATATCCGTCGGTACGGGGTTTGTTGCCGGAAACGGTATAGGTCTTGCCGGCAGCAAGGTTGACATCTTTGGTAACAACGGGGGCCGGTTCCTGAGAAGCGGGTTCGTCTTCGGAAACTTCAACGACAGCCGAAACGGAGCCCCAGTCAACGTCTTTGTTTTCAGCAGTCATATTGAAGAGACCGCCGGAAACGACAAGAGCGAGGTCGTCGCTGTCGTCAACGTCGAAACCGTTAGAGAAATCTATGGACCAGATCTCTTCTCCATCCTGTTCAACAGCGATGTAGCCGACATAGATGGTGCCGGTAGCGAGATAGAAGCCGATGCCGAGAGTGAGCATTGCGGGGGTGCATTTTTTGCCGGCATGATCCTTGTAAGAACCGTCGTACGGGTTGAGGGTTGGGTACTGTTCGGAAGTGTCGATCTCTACCCATTTGCCTTTTTCAACGGTAGAATCCTTAGCATAGTCAAGGAAGCTGATGAGGTAAGTCCAATCGTTGTATGCGTCCTGTTCATAAGAATACATATTGAGATAGACGCAGCCTTCGTTAGGTTCGCAGTCTTCGCTGAACTTAACGAGAGCTTTGATGGTGATGGGGGCATCCTTTATAAGGTTTCCGGGAACCTTGAAATTGATGCCGGGGTCATTGTCTCCGTCGCCTTTGAGCCAAAGATACCCATCGGGTTCATTGTCATCAGCGGAAACAAAAACCACAGCAGTGCTGAGCACAAGTGCAAGTGCGAGAACGAGTGCTAAAAGTTTTTTCATGATATTTCCTCCATTTAAATTTGTACAATTCGTACTTATGGTAAGTATAGCATACACTTATGCGGTTGTCAATAATATTTTTTCATTTTTCTTTACATTTTTGCAACAAATTGGTGCAATATGCACAAAACTTGCAAGCTGTTTTTTGGCAAAAAAGCAGACCGGTTTTACCCGGCCTGCCAGATTGCAGCTATGTTATTGCCTTAAAACCCTTATTTGGATTTTTTAACGATGACCGCACCGCCGAGAGCGATAACGGAAACGACTGCGAGAGCGATGAGGCCTGCGTCGCCGGTAGCGGGGGTGTTGCCGCCTTTGCTGGTCTCTTCGGATTCTTCAACGGGAGCTTCGCTGGATTCTTCCGCAGGAGCTTCGCTGGATTCTTCAGCGGGTTCTTCGCTGGATTCGTCGATAACGACCACGTCAGCGGCGACTACCGCGAATTCGGTAAAGCCGTGCCATTCCCAAACGACTTTGTCGGAAAAAGGAGAATCGCCGAAAGCGAAAGTGAATTTAACGAATTTGCCGGTAACGGTCTTGCCGAGCTCGATGTTGTAAACGTTGCCCGCAGTTTCGCCGTTTTCAGCTTCGCCGTCAATGGTGAAGTCGCCGACAAGGTCGTAATCGACGCCGTCGGAAGAGACTTCAATGCTGACCTTGTTGTCTTTGGGGAGACCGATCATGGCCATGTAGTATTCATAGGTGCCGATAATGACTTCGTCGAAAGAGCCTTCCTGGGTGAGTTCGACAATGTAAGAATATTCGGGATACACGCCGGCTTCGGTGCAGCGGGTGTTCTGAACGAGGACGAGACCTTTGGCCTGATGGCTGGGTTCGTTGCCTTTTTTGAAATCGCCGTCGATAAGGACGGTATTGTCAGCGGCGCCGCCGCGAACGTATTCGAGGACTTCGCCTTCTACGGCAGCTTTGAAAGTAATGCTTTCAATGTCGAGCAGGTCTTCTTCTTCGTCTTCTTCACCTTCTGCAAATACGCCGAAAGCGCAGGTGCAGAGCAGTGCGAGAACCACGAGCAAGCTTAAGAGTTTTTTCATGATAATTTCCTTTCTTTTATTAGTGTATATATTAGTGTATAAACACTTTTCTGCCTATAATATAACATACCATTTACGCTTTGTCAATAGCTTTATAATAATTCTGCCGGAACGCCCGAAAACGCCCGGCCGTTACCCGCGGCGCGCAAAACAAAAAGTTCCCGGATGGCCCGCTCGGGTCTCCGGGAACGGTGTTCGTTTGTTATATAAACAGCGAAACGAACGTCTTGACGTCGCCGCGTATGACGGTAAACACTATATACGCCGCCGCAACGACAACGCCCAGCGCGACCGCTGCCGCCGCCATGGATCTTACGCGGGGGAGGTCTCTTTTTCCGGTCTGCGCCAGCGTTTTTCCGCCCAGCACGGCGCCGGCAACCCCGAGTATCGCCCCGAGCACCGGTATGCCGAGTATGGAAAGGCACAACGCGGTCTTTGCGCGGGAAAGCAGTTTTTCTTCCGTATTGCCGGGCGCGGCGAGAGCTTCAGCACCGGTATCTTCTTCGGCGCCGGATCCCTTGGGAAGGAAGTATTCCGGGCATTCGACCTCTACGTAATCTTCTTTGAAGAATTTATAGCTTGCTCTAAGCCCTTTTCTGCGGCAAATGATCAGGTAGGCGACAAGTACGGCTATGCCGAACAGAGAGATCAGCGCGCCGTAAAGCAGCCCGGGCACCGAATAACTGAATTCTATGACGTATTTGCCGTCGGCTGAGCCGGAGCATTCAACGCCCATAAACCCGTAAGTGACTTTGCGCACTTCCGTCGGTTTGCCGTTGACCTTTGCGGTCCAGCCGCTTTCGTAAGGAACGGTGAACACTACGACGTTGGGCGAATCGAGCGTTATTTCGGCCCTGAAGCTGCCGCCGTCGCGTTCAAAAGCGGAGCATGTCCTCGACTGCAGTAGGCCCACGGACTCGACGTACGTCTGATAATTTGCGCTCGCTCGCAGGACAAGGCCTTCAGACCCGCCCTCTTCGGGCAGCTTTTCGACCGCCTCAGTCATAAATGCGCGGTAGTATTCGGCTTCGTCGTCGGGGACGACGAGATATTTGCAAAGCAGTATATGGCGGTTGGATTTGGCCACCTTTTCGAATTCGCTTTCGGTTATGAACGATTCGTACCAGAAGCCCATCTTTACGAAATAATCGTTAAGATATATATTGTAATTGTTCTGCGACTGTTCGAGATCGGTGAACGACAGGCCGTTGTATTCATCGGTTATATGCTTGCCGCTGCCCTTGTCCGAGCTGACGCGCACGAGCGAATACTTGACCGAAAGAAATCCGAGGAGCCCGTATTTGTCGTAAGTCGCGCGGCTGCCGACGTTGCGCGTGACTCCCACTTTTTCGTAAAAATTCATTATGGAAGGCGAAACGACGGAATGGAAGCATTCCACAGACGGGGTCTCCCATGAAATGCCCAGGTTGTCGAACACCGTGGTCATCTTGAAAGTCTTGCTCTTATACGATTCTTTTTTGCCGCTGCTCGGCATACCGTTATCCGGCGTGCGGTAGAAATCTATGCGGTAAAAATCGTCGTCCGGCATGGAAAATTCGCCTTCGACCGCCTCGTTCACTATACGTTCGGTCGACGTGGAATGCGATTTTCCGCAGAAAATGTGTATATTGGAATAGAGCACTATGATAAAGCAGGTGAAGATAAGCAGCATGCGGGTGAAAAGCTTTGTCCCGCGGTAGCGCTTTATCACAAAATGCAAAAACGCCATCCCGGCGAGCGCTATCGCCACCGAAGCCCACAGCCGCGCGGGGAACGGTTCGCCGCCGAGCGAATAGAAATCGTTATTGTCTTCGGTATTATGGAACCAGCGCAGGCCCGAATAAGCCGTTATGGCGACAATGAACGCCGTATTCAGCCCCAGACCGAAACCGAACCGGACTTTTTCGTCTTCGAGCGCGACGATGGTGACAATGACCGCGACGAGCACGAGCATATATATCCAGCGCGCGTAGTAGTTGCTGTTGAACAGGAAGAACGTAGAATTGAGCACGGGCACCAGCGCGAACACCGCGAGCACGGGCACCAGCCACGCAAGGGTGGATCTTTTGCGGTAGCGCAGGTATGCGAACACGCCGGAAAGCCCGAACACCGGCAGCCACGCCGCATTGGAAGACCATCTTGCCGCATGACCGTAGAAAAAGTTGACGCGTGACGGGATATCGGGCGGGAAGAACAGCGACTGAAGTATATGTCCGTAACGCGTTACGTACACTTTGCCGCCCTGAAGGTAAACGAGCATATCCTTGACGGAATTGAATTTATACGAAAGCCGGTAGTTGCCCAGGATCGCCAGCGCGGCGGGAAGGAACAGCACCATGCCCATGACCACGCCGAGCACGGCTTCGAACGCGAGCAGACCGAACTTTTTGAGCGTGAGCCGGTATGATTTTTTGAATGCGCGGAACAGGAAATAAATTATGCAGAAGACCACCTGACCGGCGAACATAAAATAGTTACAGACGCAGTTGATCGCGACCGATACAGCGAAAACGCCCTTGCGGTCGTTCTGCACCAGCTCTTCCATGCCGATAAGCATAAGCGGGAACAGCGCGACGACTTCCTGGAACTGATTGAAAAAGATATTGTAGATCTGGAATCCGCAGAACGCGTACATCAGTGCGCCGAGCACCGCGTATTCCTTGTTTTTGACGAAACGTTTTAAGAACGCGTACGCTATGACGGCGGCGGCGACGAATTTGACAATATATATAGGTCCCATAAGGTAAGGCGCCCACGATGCCGGGAACAGGCACATCACCCAGAAGAACGGTGAGCCGAGCAGATAATAGGAATAACTGCCCACAAAGTTGCTGCCCAGGTCGGTGATCCAGTCCCAGGAAATGTTGCCTTCGTGCACCATGCGCACACAATGTTCGTAAAACGGCACCTGCTGGACGTTATAGTCGCCGTAATAGAGGAAGATGAATTTGCCCGTACGCACAAACTCATATATCATAGAAGGTACGAGTACCAAAACGGCAAGCGCCAGCGAATACCAGAAAACTCTGATATAATTGCGGTAGGGATCCTGACTGAGCTCAAGCTCTTCCCTTTTCCTTTTGAAAAACAGTTTTTTTGCCTTTTCCATCGGATCTTCTCCGTTCAAGAAAAAATTTGATCATACGTATATATGATAACCCATTTCCCTTCCGTTGTCAAGCGACAAAATAAAAACCGCTCTCACAAGCAGGTATATAAAGAGGAGAGCAAAAATTACAGCCACGTAAAAATGATACCCGGAGGCAAAAACTGCCTCCGGGTATAGAGCATTTTCTTTTTTCGGCGCGGGCCCGCCTTTTGATGACGGCTTATCGGGCCGCATAGAATCGAGGGATTTTCGTTCAAAAGCGAGCGTCGCCGTACAGACGTACGGCAGTCGAGCTTTTGGACGAAGCGCCGCTTTTTATGAGGA
>CACYCI010000018.1 GCA_902772845.1 uncultured Ruminococcus sp. | reverse complement strand
GCGTGCGAAAGCGAATGCGTGACGCCCGAGCAATCGCCTATGACGAACAGCCCGCGGTGATTGGTCTCGAGCTTTTCGGAAAGCTCTACTTCCATATTATAGAACTTGACTTCCACGCCGTAAAGCAGCGTATCGTCGTTTGTGGTGCCGGGGGCGATCTTTTCGAGCGCGTACAGCATTTCTATAATGCCGTCGAGTATGCGCTTGGGCATGACGAGCGAAAGGTCGCCGGGAGTGGCGCTGAGCGTTGGGGTGACGAAGCATTCGTTTATGCGCGACACCGTGCTGCGCTGGCCGCGGATAAGGTCGCCGAAGCGCTGTACCATCACGCCGCCGCCGAGCATATTGGATATGCGCGCTATGCTTTCGCCGTAGCCGTTGCTGTCCTTGAACGGTTCGGAAAAATGCTTGGAAACGAGCAGCGCGAAATTGGTGTTATCGGTATGTCTGGCTTCGTCTTCGTAGCTGTGGCCGTTGACAGTGACTATGCCGTTTGTGTTTTCGTTGACGACTATGCCGTGCGGATTCATGCAGAACGTGCGCACGACGTCCTGGAATTTGGCGGTGCGGTAGACGATCTTGCTTTCGTAAAGCTCGTCGGTGAGATGCGCGAACACCTCGTAGGGCAGCTCGACGCGCACGCCGAGGTCAACGCGGTTGGAGCGCGTGGGTATATCCATGTCGCGGCAGACGCTTTCCATCCATTTGCTCCCGCTTCTGCCCACGGAAATAATGCAGTTTTTGCAGGAATACTCTTCCGTGTCGGTGTAAAGCACATAAGCTCCGCCGGCTTCCGCCACGCGGCGGACAGGAGTGTTGAAATAAAAATCCACCTTTTCATTGAGCTCGGCAAACAGGTTTTTGAGCACCACAAAGTTAATGTCTGTCCCCAGATGGCGCACCTGCGCGTCCAGCAGATGCAGGTTGGATTGTAGGCACAGCCGCTTTATTTTGGAATTTGCGGTGGAATACAGGCGCGTTTTTTCGCCGCCGTATTTTACGTTGATCTCATCGACATAGCGCATGAGCTCCAGCGCGTGGCTCTTGCCGGTGTATTCGTGCAAAGTGCCGCCGAACTGGTTGGTTATGTTGTATTTTCCGTCCGAAAAAGCGCCCGCGCCGCCGAACCCGTTCATTATGGCGCAGCTCTTGCAGTTGATGCAGGACTTGATCTTTTCGCCGTCTATGGGGCATACGCGCTGTTCGAGCGGACGGCCTTCTTCGAGCACGGCTATGGACTTGCCGGGGCAGAGCTTTGTGAGCTCATAGGCGGAATAGATCCCGCCGGGGCCGGCACCGATAATGATGATATCGTAATTTTTCATGTGTTTTCCCTTTCCGGATCAGTCGTCGACGCGGCGGTTTATGCGGTCGACTTCCTGTTTTTTCCATTCGGCGAACGTGCCGTCATCCAGATGGGCACGTATTTTTTCCATAAGGTCGTTGTAATAATAAAGGTTGTGCAGCACGCAAAGCCGCATGGCGAGAAGCTCGCGCGCTTTGAAAAGATGGCGGATATATGCGCGCGAATAGGTGCGGCAGACTTCGCAGTCGCAGTTTTCGTCTATAGGCCGGTCGTCGAGCAGATACTTGTTGTTGTTCAGGTTCAAAAAGCCCTTTGAAGTGAACACGTTGCCGTGCCTGGCATTGCGCGAAGGCATTACGCAATCGAAAAAGTCCACGCCGCGATCCACGCATTCCAGTATATTGACCGGCGTCCCGACGCCCATAAGGTAGCGGGGGCGGTCCTTAGGCATGAACGGTTCGGTCTTTTCTATGACTTCGTACATGATATCGTTGGATTCGCCCACGGCGAGCCCGCCGAGCGCGTAGCCGGGAAGGTCGAATTCGGAAATGCGCTCCATGTGTTCGCGGCGCAGGTCGGGATACACGCCGCCCTGGTTTATGCCGAACAGCAGCTGATCTTTGTTGATCGTCCCGTCGAGCGAATTGAGCCGGTCCATTTCGGCTTTGCAGCGTGCGAGCCAGCGCGCGGTGCGGGCGCAGGATTCTTTTATGTATTTGTGCTCCGCCACCGAAGAGGGGCATTCGTCGAAAGCCATGGCTATAGTCGAAGCGAGCCGCGACTGTATCTGCATGGAGACTTCCGGCGACATGAATATGGGCGCGCCGTCCATGTGCGATTGGAAATGCACGCCTTCTTCTTTTATATTGCGGAGATTGGCGAGCGAAAACACCTGAAATCCGCCGGAGTCGGTCAACACGGGGCGGTCCCAGTTGAAAAACCTGTGTATACCGCCCAGCTTGTAAATAACGTCTTCGCCGGGGCGGACGTGCAGGTGGTAAGTATTGGAAAGTTCGACCTGACATTTTATGTTTTTGAGGTCGGCGGTGGAAACTCCGCCTTTGATGGCGGCGGACGTGCCGACGTTCATGAACACCGGCGTTTCTATTGTGCCGTGTACGGTTTCGAACCTGCCGCGGCGGGCAGCGCCCTGCTGATTCAATAACGTGAATTTTGCCATAATCTACCTGTCAAAATACCTTTCGAGTTCGCGCTTGGATATTTCTTTTATAAACGGTCTGCCGTGCGGGCAGTAGCCGAGCTTTTCCCTGAGTACGTTTTCTATAAGATATTCGTTTTCTTCGTACGACGTCTTGTCGTGCGCACGGACAGCCGCCTTGCAGGCAACCGTGTAAAGCGCCCGGTCGACCTTGTCGGCAAACGGGACCGTGCCGCCTTCGGTGATATCGCGGGCAAAGTTTTCGAGTATCTGCGCAAGGCCGTCTATCCCCTTTAACGCGGACGGGATCTCGCGTACGGCGACGGTATGCGGGCCGAATTCTTCCACGGTAAAGCCGAACGACGCCAGATACGGCGCGTTTGAAAGCAGAGTCTGCATTTCCGCCGGAGCAAGCGACACAGTGACCGGGAAAAGCAGCGTCTGCGGCGATACCTCGCGGCCGGTGCGAAGCTGTTCGTAAAGCAGCCGTTCGTGAGCGGCGTGCTTGTCCACGATAAGTATCTTATCCGCAAGCTCGGCAAATATGAACGTGTCGTAAGATTCGCCTATTATTCGGAATTCGGGTATTTCGGCCATCTTGAGCTGCTGCCTGCGGTCGATCGGCTCGTCGGTCGATACGGTGACGTACGTTGAATTGTTCCTGGTTATCGCGCCGAGTTCGGAATCGGCAAGGTCTGCCGTGAACACTTCGCGCTTTACCGGGTCGGAAAGCACGGTGGGTTCGGTTTCGGGCAGCGGATCGGTTTTCTGCGGCGCAAACACGCCGAGATCCATGAATTTTTCCCCGGCGTCGCGTTCTTCCGCCTTGAATCCGCCGCGCTGAGGCGCCTGAGTTTTTATTTCGCCCGATTGCGAAAGCGCGGCGCGTACCGCGTAATAGACCGCCGAAAACAGTTTCCGCTCGTCGGCAAACTTGATCTCGGTCTTGGCGGGGTGGACGTTGACGTCCACGTTCCGCCGGTCGAGCGCGATCATAAGCACCGCCGCGGGGAATTTGCCGGAAGGTATATAAGAACGGTACGCTTCTTCCAGCGCCGCCTGAACGGTGCGGGACTTAACGTAGCGGCCGTTGACGAAAAACGACTGCATCCCACGGGTACCGCGGGGCGATTCCGGCTTGGAAACGTAGCCGGAAACGATTATGCCGTCCTGCTCGTATTCCAGCGGAAGAAAAGTCTTTGCGTTGGCGGCGCCGTACACGGCGTAGAGCGCCGAATAAAGCTCGCCGTCGCCCGGAGTGAGCATCTTCTGCGCGCCGTCGCAGAACACGGTGAACGCGACCTGCGGGTGCGAAAGCGCCATTTTTTCACACACGGCGAGGCAGGCGGCCTGTTCGGACGAATCTTTTTTCATGAATTTGCGCCGGGCGGGAACGTTGTAGAACAAATCGTTGATGACGACCGTTGTCCCGTTGGGGCAGCCGGTCTCGTAAAGTTCCACGCCGGTCTCGTCGGCGATAAGGCGGCTGCCGCTCTGTTCGGAAGCGGTCTTGGAAATTATTTCCATACGGCTGACCGCGGCAGCGGCGGCGAGCGCTTCGCCCCTGAACCCAAGTGTGGCGACGCCGTCAATGTCGTAGCCGGTCTTTATTTTTGAAGTGGCGTGGCGGTAAAGCGTTTTGGGCAGATCCTCGCGCAGGATGCCTTCACCGTCGTCGGTAACGCGTATGCGAGCGTTGCCGCCCGAAGTAAGATCCACGGTAACGTTCTTTGCAGAGGCGTCTATGGAATTTTCTATAAGCTCTTTCAGCGCCGAAGACGGCCGGTCGACCACTTCGCCGGCGGCGATCATGTTGGAGGAAGCCGCGTCGAGTATATTTATTTTGCCCATCGTTTCACCGTCCTTTCTCAATGCGCTTACACGCGCTGCGGATCATCACTGCTCCGCGGTCTTTTTAAGTTCGTACAGAAGCGACATGGCTTCTATAGGGGTGATGGTGTTGATATCGGTCTCTTTGAGGCGTTCGATAATGCGCTGCTCGGTGAGGTCGGCGAACGATACGTTGTAGTCCTCCGCGGCGCGTTCCGACGCGGGCAGATCCTGCCGCGGAGCGGAAGATTCGAGCTCTTTGAGTATCTTTTTGGCGCGGCCGACCACTTCGCCGGGGACTCCGGCGAGCGACGCGACTTCTATGCCGAAGCTGTCGTCGGTGCCGCCCTTGACGATCTTGCGCAGGAATATGATATCGCTGCCGCGCTTTTTGGCGGCTATGCTCAGGTTGATCACGCCTTTTTCGGTGTTTTCGAGCGTGATGAGTTCGTGATAATGCGTTGCGAACAGCGTTTTGCAGCCGATCTTGCGGTTTGTGTATTCCAGCACGGCGCGCGCTATGGACATACCGTCGAAAGTCGAGGTGCCGCGCCCGATCTCGTCGTATATGACAAGCGAGCGGCGCGTGGCGTTGGCGAGTATATAGGCGACTTCTTTCATTTCCAACATAAAGGTGGAATCGCCGGCGGAAAGGTCGTCCCCTGCGCCGACGCGGGTAAAGATCTTATCGGTGACGCCGATATGCGCTTCGGAAGCAGGGACGAAAGAGCCGATCTGCGCCATGAGCGTTATGAGCGCGACCTGCCGCATATATGTGGATTTGCCCGCCATATTGGGGCCCGTGATTATAGCCGTGCGCGCGGTGGCGCAGTCCATATCCGTGTCGTTCGGGACGAAATAGCGGTCCTTTACGAATTTTTCCACTACCGGGTGCCTGCCGTCCTTTATATACAGCACGTCGGACATATCGACTTCCGGACAGACGTAGTTGTATTCGTCCGCCGCGGCGGCGAGCGAACAGAACACGTCTATTACCGCCACGTCCTGCGCGGTACGGCGTATGCGGTCCTTGGAAAGAAGTATATGCTCGCGCAACTTTGTAAACAGCTCATATTCCAGCTGTGCGTCGCGTTCGCCGGACGTTATCACGCGCGATTCCATCTCTTTAAGCTCTTCGGTGACGTACCGTTCCGACCCCGTGAGCGTCTGGCGGCGGATATACGATTCCGGCACCTGATCTATAAAAGATTTGGAAACTTCTATGTAATAGCCGAAGACTTTGTTGTAGCCGACCTTGAGCGTGCGTATGCCTGTGCGCTCTTTTTCGGTCTGCTCTATTTTGGAAATGAACTGCTTGCCGTCGGTCATCATGGAGCGGAGCTCGTCCACCGCGGCGGACGCGCCGGGGCGGATGATGCCTCCCTCACGCAACGTGACGGGGGGATCGTCGGCTACGGTCTGATCTATGGATTCGCCTATGTCGTCGAGCAGGTCGAAATTGTGAAACAGCGCGACTAACTTTTGCGAATTGAATTTGGCAAGGTTTTCTTTTACCGCGGGCAGCGCGGAGATGGTCTGCGAAAGCGAAAGAAGGTCGCGCGCGTTGGCGGTGCCGTATATGAGCCGCGTAAGCAGGCGTTCTATATCAGACGTCTTTTTGAGCGCGTCGCGGATCTCGCCGCGGCGGACCGAATTTGAGGCGAGCTCACGCACGGCGTCCTGACGGGCGCGGATATCGTTGACCGTGAGCAGCGGCTTTTCTATATAAGAACGCAAAAGCCGCGCGCCGGCGGAGGTGCAGGTCTTATCCAGCACCCACAAAAGCGAGCCGCGTTTTTCACGCGTGCGGAGCGATTCACACAGTTCGAGGTTGCGCCGCGTGGAAGGGTCGAGCGCGAGATAAGTGTCCGACCGGTAGAACGATAGCGTTTTTATGTAAGAAAGGTCGGTCTTTTGCGTCTGTTCGAGGTAAAGCATGAGCGCCGAAACGGCGTGCGCCGCCTTGGAGGCGGGGTTGACGCTGCCTTCGCCGAAACGTGCGGCGGATTCCTCTTCCAGCTTTTCGGCGGTATACGCCTGCGGGTCGGCGGGCGTGATGAGCGTGCCGAAGCGCGAAGCAAACGCGTCCTTTACGCTTGCGGGGACATCGCTGTTGACCAGCAGCTCTTTGGGCTCGTACGCGGCGGCTTCGGCAATGAGCTTGTCGTGCACGGGGTCGGCGTTGATCTCGGTGACGTTGAGCGCGCCGGTAGAGATATCGGCAAAGACAACGCCGTAGCCGGCGCCGTCGAAATACGCGGAGCAGATATAGTTATTGCGTTTTTCGTCGAGACATTCGCTTTCTATTACGGTGCCGGGCGACACCACACGTATGACCGAACGCTTTACCAGCCCCTTTGCCAGCGCGGGGTCTTCGACCTGGTCGCAGATAGCCACCTTGTAGCCCTTTGATATGAGCCGCGAAAGATAAGTATCGACCGCGTGGAACGGCACGCCGCACATGGGCGCACGCTCTTCCAAGCCGCAATCCTTGCCCGTGAGCACCAGCTCGAGCTCGTTGGAAACGAGCTTGGCGTCGTCAAAGAACATTTCGTAAAAATCGCCCACGCGGAAGAACAAAATGCACCCGGGATATTGTTTTTTAGTATCGAAATACTGCTGCATCATAGGGGAAAGAGCCATATCTTTTACTCCCGCACTTTATCAAAATATAACGCGTTATCAGTCGCAGCCGTGGCAGCCGGCGCAGTCGCCGCCGCAATGACGGTGTTCTTCGGGTACGACGAGCGACTGAAGTCTGCCCACCACGTTCCCGTAGAGCGCGTTGACGGTGTCTTCGCTTTCAAAAAGTGCCTTGGCGGTCTGCGAAGCGGCGATCTGCTCGTAGAGTTTATCGAGCCGCGCCTTTACGGAATCCAGAAGCAGAACGTCTTTTTCTTCCTTTGCGCTTTCGGTTTCGTATATCTCGCGCTGGACGTTGTATTCGTTGGCGAGTTTTACGATATCTTTATCGGCTACATACGCCTCTTTCGCCGCAAGATAATTCTTTACGGCTTCTTCTTCCGCCAGAGCGGAACGTAATTCTTCGGTAAGTCTCGCTGTTTTGTCGTTCATGTATGTTGTCCTTTCTCGGGTAAGATCAAATAAGCTTGCCTTCTAAATTTGCGGGGTGCGCGGCGGTGATCACGGCGTCTGCAAAGATCCCGGCCGGCGGCGTCGAGTCGAGCGATACGAGCGTTCCGCCTTCGGTACGGGCGGCGCCTTCGCCTTCCGAAAGCACGCGCAGCGTTTTGCCGACGTGACGTTCGTTTTGCTCTATGGTGATCTGAAGCTGCGTTTGCGAAAGCTGTTCGAACCTGCGGAGCTTTTCTTCGTAAGGTATCTGATCCGCACGCATGGCGGCGGAGGTACCGGGGCGCGGAGAATAGATGAACGTGTAGAGCATATCGAACCGCACCTGCCTTATAAGCGAAAGCGTCTGCTCGAAATCGGCTTCGGTCTCGCCGGGGAAACCGCAGATTATATCCGACGTGAGCGTTACGCCGGGGATCTTTTCGCGCAGGTACGCGACCTTTTGCAAATAGCTTTCACGCGTGTAGCGGCGGTTCATATCCGCAAGCACCCTGTCGCTGCCGGATTGCACCGGCAGGTGAAAATGGCTGCAAATATTGGGATACGCGGCCATAACGTCCATGAGCTCGGCGGAAGCGTCTTTAGGGTGGCTGGTCATAAAGCGCAAACGGTATTCGCCGCCGAACGACGCGCATTTTTCGAGCAGCTTTGCAAAGCTTACGCCGCCCGAATAGCTGTTGACGTTTTGCCCCAGCAGCGTGATGTCTTTATACCCTTTTTCCACAAGTCCGCCCACTTCGGCTACGACGTCTTCATAACGGCGGCTGCGTTCGCGGCCGCGGACGTAAGGCACTATGCAATAAGTGCAATAGTTGTTGCAGCCGTACATCACCGACACCCACGCCTTGTATCCGCTTGCGCGCAAAGAAGGTATATCTTCGGCGATCACGCCGAATTCCGCGTGAGGCAGATCGTTTACATGATACGAGCGTTTGCGCGTACACAAGACGTCGTTTATTATCTGCGGCAGGCGGTGGTTGGAATCGGTGCCGACGACCGCGTCTATGTACGGATACGAGCGTTTTATTTTTTCGGCGACGCCGCGTTCCTGTGCCATGCAGCCGCAGAACAGTATGATGAGCGAAGGGTTTTGCTCTTTTAGCTTTTTATACGCCCCGGTGCATGAAAAAGTGCGTTTTTCGGCGTGCTCGCGTATGGCGCAGGTGTTGACGATTATGAGGTCGGCGGCTTCGGGCGTTTCGACTTTTTTATACCCGCACAGCGCGGCGAGCCCCAGCATTTTTTCGGTGTCCGCCTCGTTCTGCTGGCAGCCGTACGTCCGCGCAAAGACGCGTTTTTCGGCGCCTTCTGCAGCAAAGCGGCTGCGAAGCGACTCCGCTATGCTCTTTTGCCTTTCTATTTCCGTGGCATTGACAAATATTTCCATTAAAACACCGTTGCGGCGCAAAGGATATGCTCTGCGCACCATTCGTTATATTCGGGATCTTCTTTGTTGAGCGAAGCATAGCAGACCTGCGCGGCGGAAGAAGAAGCGTGTATGAAACGGCCTTCCCCCAGATACACGGCGACGTGGCCGGGGAAGAAGATCAGATCGCCCGGGGCGAGTTCTTCTTTGGCTATGCGGCGCATATTCGGGTTTTTGTCTATATCCGCGTCGCGCCAGACGTTTATTCCGGCGGCGCGGTAGGAAGTGAACGCCAGCCCGGAGCAATCCACGCCGGCGTGAGTGCGCCCGCCCCAGCGGTACTGCACGCCCAGAAAGCTCTGCGCCGTTTCGCATATCGTGCGGCGGGCGGTCTGTTCGTCCGTCTGCGCCGGTATGGCGCCCAGGTGCTTTGAACGCACCCAGAACATACGCTTATCCGGCAAAACTATCATGGCGTATTCGGGGTATTCGCGCGGGTAACCCGCGTCCACCAGCGCGCCGAACGGAAGCGTGAGCTCCGGCGCATGGAAATTCTTGGGGTCGCGGACGAGATCCGCCCACTTTGCGGTGACTACGCGGTTGGGCTCGGCGAGCTTTTCGGCGAGCTGCTCCTGCCTGATGTAGCCTTGGTAGCCGTAAGACGTGCGCACGCGGCAGAACCCGGCGAGCGTGTCGAGCACTTCGCATTCGGTGCCGTAGACGACATCGTCCAGGTGTTCGCTGTTTGAATCGGGATATCGCATGAGAAAAGCGTACGGTACGCAGATGATCATTTGTTTTCCTCGCGTTCTTTTATCGCCTGATCGTACACGGCCTTGGCCACGGCGGGGCAGACGCGCGGATCGAAAGCGTTGGGGATTATGTATTCGGCGCTGAGCTCTTCGTCGGAAACGAGCCCTGCCAGCGCGAAAGCGGCGGCGGTCTTCATGCCTTCGGTGATCTGCGGAGCGCGTGCGTCGAGCGCGCCGCGGAATATTCCGGGGAACGCCATTACGTTATTGATCTGGTTGGGATAATCGCTTCTGCCGGTACCGACGACTGCGGCGCCGGCTTCTTTGGCTTTGTCGGGCATGATCTCGGGGGTGGGGTTGGCCATTGCAAAGACTATGGGATCTTTTGCCATGGATCTGATCATTTCTTCGTTTATAAGGTTGCCTACGGAAACGCCTATCACGACGTCCTTGCCGACCATGGCGTCCTTCAGATACCCACGCACGCCGGATTTGTTTGTGCCTATGACGGTCTGCTTCTGCGCGTCGGTCATATCTTCGCGGCCTTCGTAGAGGACGCCGTTTTTGTCGCAGAAGGTTATATCTTTAACGCCTATGTTCTTTAACATTTTGCCTATTGCGGTGCCGGCCGCGCCGGTGCCGTTTATGACAACGGATATCTTATCCAGCTTTTTGCCGGTGACCTTGCAGGCGTTGATAACAGAAGCCGAAACGATAACGGCGGTGCCGTGCTGGTCGTCGTGGAAAATGGGGATATCGCAGCACGCTTTGAGCTTTTCTTCTATTTCGAAGCAGCGCGGCGCGGATATGTCTTCGAGATTGACGCCGCCGAACGAACCGCACAGCAGGCGCACGGTGTTGATTATCTCGTCGACGTCGTTGCTGCGGATGCAGAGCGGAATGGCGTCTATATCGGCAAATTCCTTGAACAGAAGGCATTTCCCTTCCATAACGGGCATACCGGCTTCCGGCCCTATATTGCCGAGCCCGAGCACGGCGCTGCCGTCGGTGATGACGGCCACGGTGTTCCAGCGGCGGGTGAGTTCATAAGATTTTGAAACGTCTTTTTGTATTTCGAGACAGGGTTCGGCGACGCCGGGAGTGTAGGCGAGCGAAAGCTCTTTGCGGTTTTTGGCGTGAGTGCGCGCCTTGATCTCTATCTTTCCTTTCCATTCGTAATGCTTTGCAAGCGATTCTTCGCGGATATCCATGACAAAATTTCCTTCCTTTTTTTGCTTTGTATTTAATTACGGCGTGAACCGATAATATATGTGTGAACGGGGTGATTTTTTATTAAAAGGTTTATTTTCAAACTCGCCGCCGCCGGGGTGGCGATATTCATGCTGATGAGCGCGCGTTCCGCCGGAAAAGGCGAATACAACTGGTATTTCAAGGCCGCCGGCCACGAACAGCCGGTCTGCTTCGGCGGCGACAAGCTGCCTGACGAATACGGCGCGCTGTACCTGGGAAGTCCCGAAGAAAAGACCGTGTACCTCACCTTTGACGCGGGCTACGACAACGGCAACGTGGCGCGCACAGTGGAGATACTTCACGAAAACGGCGTGACCGGCGCGTTCTTTATTCTGCCGGAAATGGCGCGTTCCCATGCGGATGTTCTTTTGAAAATGGCTGAATACGGCGACCTGATCTGCAACCATTCGACCACGCACCGCAACATGGCGAAGGTCACCGATTACGACACCTTTTGCGGCGAGCTGCGCGGCTGCGAAGAGGCGCTGGCTGAACACACGGGGCTTAAAATGGCCGGATATTTCCGCCCGCCGGAAGGCGCGTTCAGCGAACAGACGCTGGATTTCTGCCGCCGCGCAGGATACCTGCCGGTGTTCTGGTCGTTCGCCTACGCCGACTGGGACGATTCCGCTCAGAAGGACGAAGACTGGGCTTACAAAAAGATAACCGACAACCTGCACAACGGGATGGTGCTGCTGCTGCACCCAACATCCGCCACGAACGCCGCCATACTCGACCGCCTGATAAAGGAAATAAAGGCGCGCGGGTACAGGTTCGGCACCCTTGACGAGCTGGCGTTCTACACCCGTACGGGACTGTGCGCCGCGGACAGTTCGTCGGCGCTGAGTTCCAACCCCGCGCACCCGGAACGGGTAGCGCTGACGTTTGACGACGGACCGCACCCGCTCTACACGCCGCTGGTGCTGGACGTGTTGAAAAAGTACGGTGTAAAAGCCACGTTTTTTGTTATAGGCAGGAACGCAACGGAACACTCCGAGCTGGTGGAACGCATGATAGCCGAAGGCCACGAGATAGGCAATCACACTTTTTCGCACGTTTACCTTAAAAACTGCGGCGATGTCGAATACGTGAAAGACGTGGAAAAGCTGCAGCTTTTTTTGAAAGAGCACTTTGGCGTGACGCCGAAATTCTTCCGCCCGCCCGGAGGCGGCTACAGGGCCGAAACGGCGCGCGGCGTGAACGCGCTGGGACTTGAATACGTGCTTTGGTCTTGGCGCACCGACGCACGCGACTGGGCTTCTCCACCGGCCGAAAGCGTGGTGAAGACGGTGCTTTCCGCGGTGCATGGAGGCGATGTGGTGCTGCTACATGATTACGTGGCGGGAAAAAGTCCCACGCCGCAGGCGCTGGAAAGCATTATACCCGAACTTATGCGGCGGGGGTATTCGCTTGTGACCTTGAGCGGACTTTTTTGCGAATGAACACGCACACCGCGCAGACGAGCGTGAACAGCGTTATGATCTTTGATATTTTTTGCACCGCGGTGCCTTCGTAACGGATGGTGACGGTGCCGCTTTCGACGTTGCCTATATACACGCGCACCGCGCCGGAATAGGTGACCGTATAAGTCTTTTTGTCAACGGTGGCGTCGGAAATGAGCGTGCCGTTGCCGGTCCTGAGCACGGTGCCGTCCAGATACGCGGCGTACCCCTTGTAATTGACGAGCGGCAGGTCTATGTAGGTGTCCGAAGCGGAGTTGCCGGAAAACTCCACTGTGAGTTCTCCGTAGCCGCGCTTGAGGACGAGCGCAGACTGTTCGAGATTATTTGAAAAAGCTTTTTTGGAATTTTTGTTGAAAACGGACTTTATTCCGGTGACGAGCGTGCCGGCGTCTGCTTGCTCTCCCTTTTTATCGAGCGCGAAAGTGTTTTCATCTACCGGCAGATATTCGCCCGCGCCTATATAAGTGCGCGAAGGCGTGGTAATTGTTCCGGTCTGCGCGTTTTTGAGCATTCTGGAATACGAAGGCGACGCCGCCGAAAAGAACGAAAACAGCGAACACGTCGCAACGACCGCGACGCAGGCGGCGGAAAGCCATTTTCCCTTGGCGTTCTTAACCGTTACGCCCGCGAACACCGCAAAAAACAGCGTGGCGAACACCATCAGGCGCCACGGGAACTGCATGCCCCCCGCAAGGGACTGGAACGATTTCCACGGGAACAGGTCGCTGATCACGAACAGCGTAAAGACGCCCATTCCGCAAAAAGCCGCCCCCGTGCGTGAAACGTGTTTGCTTTTGAAGATATTTATTCCGGCAAAGACCGCCGCCGCCACGGGGAAAAGCCCTATGCCGTTGGGGATCCACAGACCGGTGCGCGCGCTGCCCAGGCAGAAATCCGAAAACACGGAGCTCCAGGGCATGGCGCGGCGGGCAAGCGTTCCCCAGCGGGTCGCGGACATTCCGTTAGTCGCCACGTATTCCGCGTTTGTAAGCTGTTCCAGAAGCGGAAAAAGGAAAAACGCCGAAACGCAGAGGAAAAGCCCCGCCGATTTGATCAGCGCGAAAAGGCGCTGTTTTTCTTTGAAGATACGCACTGCGAACACGAGCGCGAAAACGAACAGAAATATGACCGCAACGGCGGAAGTGAGCAGGTGGCTGACAAGACACCCTGCAAGCCCCAGCGGCAGACAGTACCAGTGCCTGCGATCGCCGAAAACTATATTGTAAAAGCCGTAAAGCACCGGCGGCAGAAATACGAACGACTGCATTTCGCCTATTGCCGCGCGCGCCAGCATATCGGTGCAGAAATACCCCGAAAAAGTGTAACACAGCGAGGTGAGGAACGCGGCGCGTTCGTCCTTGAACGCCTTTTTGGCGCACCAGAACGCCGACATGGCGCAGGCGGCGGTCACGAGCATATAGAACACGCGCATGGCGGGCTCTTCCTTAAGCCCCAGGCACACGAGAACGGCGGGGATATGAAGGAACAGATCGCCGTAAAACGCGGGCGAAGCGTAACCGGCGTCGTACAGGCCGGAATGGTAGACCGCGGAAAACCATTTGCCGTGTTGAATATTATCGGCAAGGCAGCGGAGCCGCCCGAGATGATAACCGTAATCATGCCCGGTCCCCACCACCGAAAACAGCAGCGGTACCACGCAGAGCAGCGCCACGCACAGCGCGAGCAGCACGCGGTATCTGTGCGCCTTTATATGGTCGGCGAGCGCGGAAGCGTCGCGCCGGAGTTCGCTTATCAAAGTCATTTCACACCTACATCCTAATTGCGCCTACCGGGCAGGCGGAAACGCATTTTCCGCACCCGACGCATTTTTCGATATCTATCTGCGCGTGGTTATCGAGCAGAGTCACGGCGCCGTTTTCACAAGTGCGCACGCATTTTCCGCACCCTATGCACCCGGCCGAGCAGACGGCGCGCGTTTCGGCGCCCTTATCCGCGTTGCGGCAGGCGACGCGGGCAAAATTGCCGGCGTACACAAGCGATATCAGCTTTTTGGGGCAGGCGGCGGCGCACATACCGCAGCCCACGCATTTGGAACAATCCACAACGGCGACTCCGTTCTGCACGGATATTGCGCCGTATTTGCAGGCGGCAACACAGTCGCCGAGACCGGCGCACCCGTAGGCGCACGCTTTTTCGCCCTTGCACAGCAGATTGGCGGCGTAGCAGGTCGGCACGCCTTTATATTCGGCGCGGACCTTTGCGTGGCCGCAATCGCCGCCGCAATGCACAAAAGCGACCTTTTTGCGGGTCTCGCCCGCTTCGACGCCGAGCACGGCGGCTATTTTTTTGACTCCGGCTTCGCCGCCGACGGGGCAAAGCGTTATTTTCACCTTTCCGGTAGCGAGAGCGCGCGCGTAATCGGCGCACCCTGCGAACGAGCAGGCGCCGCAGTTGGCTCCGGGCAGGATCTCAAGCAGTTTTTGCTCTTTTTCGTTTTGTTTTACCGAAAAGACTATTGAAGCTATGCCGAGCAGCACGCCTGCGGCGAGACCTATTCCCGCCACGACGGCAGCGGCGATAAGGATACCGTTCACAGCATTACACCCCCAACAGATTTTCGACCAGCCCGCCGAACCCCAGAAAAGAAAGCGCGAGTATCGACGCGGCTATGAGCGTTATAGGCATGCCTTTGAGGAAATTGGGCACGTCGCTGTTTTCCATTTTTTGTCTGACGCCCGAAAACAGCACCATTGCTACCAGGTACCCCGCGCCCGAACCCAGCGCGTTGACGAGCGCCGAGCCGTAGCCGTAGGTATTGCCGTAGATCACGGTACCCGTTCTGCCGGCGCAGAGCACCGTTACGGCGAGCACCGCGCAGTTGGTGGTGATAAGCGGCAGGTAAACGCCCAGAGCGCGGTAAAGCGCGGGAACGTATTTTTTGAGTATCGCTTCCACAAGCTGGACGAGCGCGGCGATAACGAGTATGAACACTATAGTCTGCAGATATTCGAGCCCGTATTTTTCAAGCACGAAATGCTGTATCGGCCAGGTGACCGCTACCGCCATAGTCATTACGAACGTTACGGCGAGCGACATCCCCACCGCGGTGCCGGTCTTTTTGGAAACGCCCAGGAACGGGCATATGCCTATGGATTGCGCCAGAACGTAGTTTTCGGTGAGTATGGACGAAAGCACGATGGCAATGAGAGAAGTGACGGGAGATATCATTTGTCTTCGCCTCCTTCGCCGCATTCGCGTTTATCCTTGCTTTGGCAAAGCGAAGCCATGGGGCAGGAAGCGCACCCGGGTTCGGGGTTCCTGCGCTTGGCTATTTTGTTGACCGTCGCTATAAGTATACCGTATACGAAGAATCCGCCCGCGGTCATGGAGAATATCCCTATCGGCTCCATGAATTTTTCGGTGACGGGCAGGCCGAACAGCGTTCCGCTGCCGAGCAGTTCGCGGATTATGCCCATTGTCGTTATGGCGAGCGTGAACCCGCAGCCCATTCCGAGCCCGTCGAGTATGGAAGGCCACACTTTGTTTTTGGAAGCGAACATTTCCGCCCTGCCCAGGATGATGCAGTTGACGACGATGAGCGGCAGGAATATGCCCAGAGATTTGTCCAGCGCGGGGACGAACGCCTTTATGAGCATTTGTATTATTGAAACGAAAGACGCTATAACGGTGATGAACGCGGGGATGCGCACCGAATCCGGTATAAAGCGTTTGAGCGCCGAAATGACCGCGTTGGAGCAGACCAGCACCAGCGTGGCGGCTATCCCCATACCCAGACTGTCGAGCGCGGAAGACGAAATGGCGAGCGTGGGGCATGTGCCCAGAAGCAGCACCAGCGTGGGGTTTTCTTTTATAAGCCCTTTGGTGAACTCTTTCATGTTGCCTGCCATATCATTCGCCTCCTTTCTGCGCGGCACGGATGCCGTTGAAGATGTCGCACGCGGCGTTGACCGCCTGTGCCACGCCGTTGGTGGTGCGGGTGGCTCCGGTCCAGCCGTCTATGTTCTTGCCCTTGACAAAATACTGTACCTGTTTGCCGGTATATTCGTTTGTGAAATCGTTTTTAATGGCTTTACCGCCGTAGCTCGAGGTTTCGGAATGCGAAAGCACCCGGACACCGGTTATCACGCCGTTTATGTCTATGCCGGTCATGACCGTTATAGTCCCGCCGTAGCCCTTGCCCCGGGTGACGAAGACGTAACCCGCGACCGAACCGTCGGCTCCGAACGCAACGGCATGATCTTCTTTTTCTTCAAAGCTCACGCCTTCGGGGAATACCACGAAGCGCTGCTCTATTTCGGCGCTGCGGGCGGCGTCGGCTATCTTTTGGTGAGTGAGTTCGTTGGTAAACGCCAGCAGCACCGCCGAGACGAGGCATATACAGAACAGCGAAAGCGCGGGAACGAATACCTTTTTGAATTTTCCGTTCATTTTGCCGCCCTCCTGCCCGCGCCCAGAGGACGCGCGTAATAGATATCGTCAAGACGCGGCGATATGATGTTCATGAGCAGTATCGCGTACGACACGCCTTCCGGCAGCGACGCGTAAACGCGGATAAGTATTGTGAGTATACCGCAGCCGGCGCCGAAAATGAGCTTGCCGACAAAAGTGACGGGGGACGTTGCGTAATCGGTAGCCATGAAGACCGCGCCGAACAGCAGCCCGCCCGAAAGCAGTTGGAAAAGCACGTCCTGCCCGCAGATGAGCGACATGAGCGCCGCCGAACCGACGTATGCGAGCGTGACCGTGGGAGTTATGACCTTGCGCGCGAGCAGATATACAAAGCCCAGAAGGATCGCAACGGCACAGGTCTCGCCAACGCAGCCGGGAGTGTTGCCTATGAACAGGTCGAACAGCGAATACGCGCCCTTTTCAGCGGCGAGCGGAGTGGCGGAAGTGACTGCGTCCGACATATATATGGTTTTGGAAAACTGCGAAACCCCCGCGAACGATACCAGCAGTATGATGCGCGCGGTACACGCCGGGTTGGCAAAGTTCTGACCTATGCCACCGAACATCTGCTTTACTACCACTATGGCGACGACCGAACCGAACGCCGCTATAATAAGCGGACAGTCGGCGGGAAGTATGAGCCCGAGTATAACGCCCGAAACCAGCGCCGAAAGGTCGTGCGCGGTCTGTTCGCGTTTCATGACGATGCGCGAAACGTATTCCGCCAGCACCGCCGAAGCGCCCGTGACCGCCACCAGCAGCAGCGCGCGGAAACCGAAATACACGGTCCCGGCGACTACGCACGGTGCGAGCGCGATAAGGACGTCGAGCATTATGTTTTGCGTGGAACGTCCGCCGCGGATGTGCGGAGATGAAGAAACGTTGAGTTTATCCATGATATCCACCCCTATTTCTGCTTTGATTCGCGCAGAATTGCTTTTGCTATGCGCATCTGCTGAGTGATATAGCGTTTGGCGGGGCAGTTATAGGTGCAGCACCCGCATTCTATACAGTTCATCACGCCCAGCTTTTCGAGCTCGGCGGTGTCTTTGCGCGCCGCGGCGCGCTGTATGCGGACCGGCTGGAGCCGCATGGGGCAGGAGGTGATGCACCTGCCGCAGTTGATGCACGCGCTTTCGGGCGGGATACCGGCGTCCTTGCCGGTAAACGCCAAAATAGCGTTGTTCTGCTTGAGCACCGGAGTAGAAAGATCCGATACCGCCACGCCCATCATAGGGCCGCCCATAAGGACTTTTTCGGCGTTTTTGACTTTGCAGAAATCCAGCACGTCAGATATCGGCATTCCCACGGGGACAACGTAGTTCCCGCGCGCTCCCACCGCCGAACCGTCGACCGTGATGCGTTTTTTGACAAGCGGCATGCCGGTCTTGAGATAATCGGCTATAAACGAAAGAGTGGTTATGTTTATGACCACGCAGCCCGCGTCCAGCGGAAGCTTGCCTGTCGGCACCGTTCTGCCGGTGCAGGAATGGACGAGCACTTTTTCGGCGCCCTGCGGATAGCTGCTCTTGAGCTTAAGCACCTTTATATGGTCTTCCGGATCGTACGTTTCGCTTTCGGCAATGCTTTCCAAAAGCTTTATGGCGTCCGGCTTGTTGTTTTCCACGCCTATGATTATGCGCTTGAAGCCGAGTATTTCCTGCAGCGAGTAAAGTCCGCTCATGATGCTCCAGGAGTTTTCGAGTATCTCGCGGTGGTCGCAGGTGATATACGGTTCGCATTCCGCACCGTTGACTATGAGCGTATCGGCTTTATCGGGCGTGACGTTGAGCTTGACGTGCGTGGGGAACCCCGCGCCGCCCAGACCCACGCAGCCGGAAGCGCGTATGGCGGCTATGAGCGATTCGCGGTCGGTCACCTCGGGCGGTCTTATATCCGGCGACTTTTCCTGCAAGCCGTCCGGCTCTATGAACACCGCGTCGCAGGGCGAGCCGTTGGGCATTTTTATCTTGGCGATCTTTTTTACCGTGCCGGACACCGAAGAATGGATCGGCGCGGAAACGAAAGCGGTGGAATCCGCTATGAGCTGCCCCACGAGCACGCGGTCGCCCGCCTTGACGCACGGCACGCAGGGCGCGCCGATATGCTGCTGCACGGGGAGCACGATCTGCTGCGGCAGAGGTATAGACACCGATTCGCTGCCCGCGGTGTTCTTGAAATGGGGCGTCTTTGCCCCGCCGCGGCAGAAATACGGCTTTTTAGGAAAAACGGTCTGTTCCATAGATTTCCCTTTCTTACCGTAAAAGTGCGGTCACTTTTTATGTTTTGCGCCGTCCGGCGCGTCTTTGCGGTTGTAAATCAGTTTAAGCGCGAGGTCGAGCAGTATTCCCGTAAGTGCTCCGCAGAACGTACCCAGGACGAGCAGATACGGCAGATACCAGAACGCGGCGGCGCCTATGATGAGCGAATACACGCTGACCTGCGCCAGATTGTGCGCCGCTGCGGAAGCGATCCCTATGCCTATGCAGCCCACTTTTGCGCGGGCAAAGCGGAACATAAGCAGCGTTACCGCGCACGACGCGAGCCCGCCCGCGAACGAAAGCAGCGCCGCGGTCGCCCCGCGCGTTATGAGCACGAACGCGCTTTTTACCGACGCCACGGCGAAAGCCGCGAACGGCGAAACTGCGGCGGCGGTCATGGATGCCGCGTTGGAAAAACCTATACGGAACCCCGGCGGCGCAAAAGGCAGCGGCGGAACGAACGATTCCAGCGCGCCTGCCGCAACGGCGAAAGCCGCGAGCATACCGGCGAGCGCCGTTTTTTTGCTGTTTTTCATCCCGTCACCCCGTCGTATTCGCCTTCGCCGGTTATGCGTACCGATATCCCGGCGGGCATACAAACGGCGACCTGCCCTTTTTTGCCGAGCGTGCCGAAACGTTCGCAGAGCTTATCCGGGCAGGGCGAATACGCAAAGCGTATCCCCTGCGGCGACACTTCCATGACCACTTCGAGATCGCCTTCGACCGTGAACGTGTACGGTGCGGCGACCGAATCGAGATCTATTACTTTAACTGTTTCGCCGCGGTATTCTATTACCGCCGTGCGGCCGTTCCCGCCCGCAAGCGAGATCGCGAGCAGCGCGCATAAAGCCGCGAACAGCACGGCGAACGCGATAAAAAGATCGGCTTTTTTGAACATGCGCGTTTTCAAGGCAGCACCTCGTAAGAATCGCATTCCACGCACGGCGCAAGCTCTTTTGTTACGAGCACCGAGCCGTCGCGCTTTATGAAAAGCGCCGAAGCGGAATACTTTTTGAGCAGGGGCAGACTTTTTTCCGCACCCAGGCAAAAGCAAGCGGAAGAAAGCATATCCGAAAGCGCGCCGTCGGCGCACACGACAGTGACTGATATAAGCTCGTTCATTACCGGATAGCCCGTGGAAGGATCGAGCAAATGGTGATATTCGGCGCCGGAAACGAAAAAGTGTTTTTCGTAGCTGCCGGAGGTGGAAACGTAAGTATCCGTGAGCGTGAGAACCGCCGCGGCGGCGGAAGGATCGAACGGACTGCGCACGGCGACCCTGAACGGCGAGCCGTTCTTAGTGCCGAAAACGCCCACGCTGCCGCCCACGGTGACTATGCCGCCGGTCGCGCCGGAAGCCATATAGATCTCCACGGCTTTGCCGCACGCGGCGCCTTTCCCCGCGGCTGAAAGGTCGACCCGCACTCCGCCGGTCAGACGGAGCGCGCCGTTTTCGCATATTATCTTTTCGGTGCCGGCCTTTTCCAGCGCCGCCGAAAGTTCGGCTTCGCCGGGAATATGCGGCTCGTCGGTATCGAACCCCCAAAGCTCGACTATCGGTAGCACGGTTATATCGTACGCGCCGTCTGTGTCGCGCCAGAGTTCTATGCTTTTTTGTATGATATCGAAAGCGTCGCCGCCGGTCAGCTCGCCTCCGCGGTTGAGCGACGCAGCGCCGCCTTCTTTGCGGTAGGAGATCTCTTCTTCGAGCGAGCGGATCGCCGCAAGCGCTTTTTCGGCGGTCTCTTCACCGGCGCCCCACAGTTTTTGCGTCACTTCGGCGCCCATGGCAAAATCCACATTGTTTTCGTACGGACGCCTGCAGGCGGCTGCAAGCGTCAGCGCAAGCAGCAGAAAGACTAACGCGGCTTTTTTCAAAGCGGACCTCCAATGATATTTTATCATGTTATTATATCACGAATTATATTTGAATTCAATATATAATTCAATATATAACAGCAAATAATAGCAAAAAATGCTCCGCCGGACGCAAGATTCGGGCGGTGTGCGGCAAGAATAAGAAGGGGTGTTTTATATGACGGTCATCTTTATGCGCACGCTTATACTGTATATAGCGCTCACCGCGGTGATGCGGCTTATGGGAAAAAGGCAGATCGGCGAACTCCAGCTGCCCGAATTCGTGGCGGCGGTAATGATATCGCAGATCGCTTCGCTTCCGGTGGCGGACCGCGACATACCGCTTCTGCACGGCGTGATACCCGTGCTGACGCTCGGCTCGGCAGAAGTCATGGTCGCTTTTGCGTGCAAAAAAATACCGCGGCTGCGCAGACACGTCTACGGCGAGCCGCTGGTGCTTATGGAAGACGGCGAGATATGCGAAAAAACGCTTGAAAAAGCGCGGATATCCGCCGACGAAGTGCTTGCCGCCGTGCGGAGCGCGGGCCTTGCTTCGCCCGAAGACGCCGAATGCGTCATTCTTGAGCAGACGGGCAAGATAACCGTGCTGGCGCGCAAAAGCGCTTCGCCGCTGACGTTTGAAGCGGCGGGGATACCGGCGGAAGAAAACGGCGCGGAACTGCCGGTGATGAGCGAAGGCGCCGCCAACCGCAGTTTTGCAGAAGCGCGCCGCGTGCGCGGCGATCTGCTTGGCGCCGAGCTGAAAAAGCAGGGCATAAAGGCGGAAGACTGCCTTTATATAACGGTGGACCGCCGCGGCAACGTAAAGGCGGCGCTGAAGAAAGAGCGCAAACAATGAAACATTTTTTGATATCCGCGGCGATATTTTTGCTTATACTGTGCTTTGTGTGCGTAAACGGAGCCGCGGTCCGCCGCCGCGTGCGCGATCTTTCTGCCGCGGCGGAAGCGTTGGAAGATATGACCCGCAAAGCCGCGCGGGATTTTGAAAAGCGCTGGCGGAACGAGCGCGGATCCATTTCGGTCTCAGTACACGAATGCGAGCTGGAACGCGTGGACGAAGCGGTGTGCGACCTGATAAGCGCGGCGGAAGCCGGCGACGCGGCGGCTTATGAAAAAGCCAGGCGCCGTCTTATGACGGCGCTTGCCGAGCTTGCCGAAGGCGAAAACGCCGATCTTTACGGGCTCTTTTGATATTGACAAAAAACGCTTTGCAGTATATAATCATCTATACGAACGCGGGCCGCGCCGGAAGTAAATTGCGTTCCTGTTGTTTTGGACTTCCGCGCCGGTGCGCGCCCGCGGAATTTTTGCCGGCGGCAACGATTTGCCGTTACGTTACATTCTATGTCGCGGGCAGACGAAAGGAAACGAAAATGGTCAAAAAAGAGATAACGCTGTCGCCGTCGCTGCTTTCGTGCGATTTCGCGCGCGTCGGCGAACAGCTCAAAGAGCTTGAAAACGCAGGCGTTAAGTGGCTGCATCTGGACGTTATGGACGGAGCGTTCGTGCCGAACATCTCTTTCGGCATCCCCGTGATAAAGTCCATACGCAAGTCGAGCCCGCTGTTTTTCGACACGCACCTTATGATAAACGCGCCCGAACGCTATATAGAGCAGTTTGCCAAGGCGGGCAGCGACTGCATAACGTTCCACGTCGAAGCGACGTCTTCGCCCGCCGCGGTGCTGGATATGATACACGCGCAGCACAAGCTTGCGGGAATATCCGTAAAGCCCGGCACGCCGGTGCAAAGCGTATATCCCCTGCTTGAAAAATGCGATCTTTTGCTTATAATGAGCGTGGAGCCGGGCTTCGGCGGGCAAAGCTACATAGAAAGCGCCACCGAAAAGATCCGCCTTGCCGCCAATTACATAAAACGCAAAAAGCTGAAAACGCTGGTGTCTGTTGACGGCGGCATAGACGTCCGCACCGCACCCGCGGCAGCTTCTGCCGGAGCCGACGTGCTGGTTGCAGGCAGCGCGATCTTCGGAAAAGGCGATATCACCGCCGCCGCCGAAGCGCTGCGCAAAGCCGTAAACGGCCGGTAACGAAACGTGCAAAAAAACAAAGCCGGAAAGCACAAGCTTTTCGGCTTTTTCTTTATTCGAGTTCGCTTTTCAAAAAGTCGTGCCGGCGGCGCAGCCAGTCGCGGAGCTCTTCGACCGCCTGCTTGCGCGACGCGTACTCCGCGGCGGATTCATACGGGGAAGCGTGCGCAGAAATATCCCATCCAGCTTCCGCGTAATTCCGGTCGAAAGACGCGCCGTATTCGGTTTCCAGCCGGTCGATACAGCCGCCGGATACGTAAAGGTCTTCTATGGCGGCGGACATACGGTCAAACTTTTTGCGCACGGCGTCCATGAAAAACCGGCATTCGCAGAGTTTTTCGAACCATTCCTGCCGCGCCCACACGCCCCGGGCGCTGTCGCCGCTCCCGTCGCCGAACGGGGGCACGTTGTTGTATATCTGATATTTCTCTTCGCCGTGAACGTAAGAAACGTTCCCGGCGGAAAGGTCCATATCCCACAGCGGACCGAAATACAGCACGCCGTCCACGCAGCACAGATACGTGGAGCCGTAGGTCAGGTCGCAATCTTTGAGCAGCTCGTGGAGTATATACATCCCCGCGAACGAATCCACGTCTATACGTTCCCTTATGAGCGCTTCGTCGCCCGAAAGGATGGCCTCCTCGGCGGCGTTCAGGATCCGCTCCGCCCTTTTTAGGTCGCTGCAGTATTCAAGGTCGAACCGCAGACCCATGGATCGGGTCACGACCGTCTGCGCCGAGGCCTGAGACCACAGCTTTACGCGTTCGGCTATAAAGTCGCCCGAACCGGGGTCGATCCCGGTGCGGTGCTTGCCGTCGGTGACCGGTTCGCAAACGAGATAGCTGCCGACGAGCTTTCCGTTGAGAAAGACTTCGGCAAAGCGCGAATCGAGCGCGGCGTAGCATCCGGCAGGAAACGCAAGGTCCAGCGCGAGCTTGTTGCGGATGAGCGTTTTGTCGAAATGATTTGCCAGAAGCGCCCATTTGGTACCGCTTTCCATGCCCAGCACGCTCATATCGGAAGAAAGCTTTATATTATACGGCTTCTTTTCGGCTTCGGCGGTCGAATTGCCGCGCACGCGTACCGTGGCGGAAGTATCCTTTACCGGCGCGAGCACGCCGCCCTCTTTATCCACGAACGATACGATGCATCTGACGTAGCGGTCGGCGGGGATCTCGCCCGTGACGGTTATATACACGCGCGGAACGTCGCCTTTGCGGTATTCGACCGATTCGCAGGCGACGCGCATTTTTTCGTAATATTCGCAGCACTTTTGCAAATAATCGGCGTCTTCTTTGTTATGGCGCAGATACTGCACCGCCTCGTAGCACGCGTCATCGAAAGCCGCCACCTGTTCCCTTACGTAAACGCCGGATTCGAACCGCGTCCGCCTGAGCGAATATATGGCTTCTTCTGCTTCTTCGTACGAAGCGAACGCCGGCTTCGGCTCCGGAGCCGAAGATACGGGCGCGGCGCTTTCGGCTTGCTCCCGGGGAACGGGCGCGGGCAAAGCGTGCGAGCAGGCGGAAAAGGCGGCGAGCGCAAGCGCTGCCGCCGCAAACACGGGCAGATATTTTATAAATTTACAACGTATTTTCCGCATTTGAGTTCTTTTTCGCGCGTGCCGTCTTCAAAAGTCCCGCTTTGCAGGACGATCCTGCCCACGGCTTCGCCCGGGGCGACGGTGAGTATGACGTTTCTGCCGGAACGGCGCCATTCCGCCCTTACTCCGCAGGTCTCGCCGTATGCGCGGTCGAGCCCGGGGATGAACGCGGGCGAAACCACCGCGCGCGCAACGCCGTCGAAACGCGAATAGTCTATGCCGGCTATATGCTTTATGAAGAACGCCGAAATATCGCCGTAGAAATGGTGATTGCGCGATTGCGGCGCGCCGAAATTTTCGTACATTGATGTGGCGCCCTGCGCGATCCATTCGCCGAACGAAGGTCCGTCAGTGCGGCAGATCATATCGAACGCCTTCGCAGCGTCGCCGTGTTCGGCGAGCAGACGGAAAATGCAGCGCGCGCCGAAAATGCCGCCGTCGAAACGGCCGCCCGCCGACCCGATCATCTGCATGAGTACGCCGTAAGCGGTATCGAATTCATCGGGGTCGAACAACCCGTAATAGAGGCACATCGCCTGCGAAGTCTGGCATTCGCCGGCGGCTATACAGCCGTTTATAAGGTTTTTGCGGACTGCCGCGCGCAGCGAAGCCGCCTTTGACGCCGCCTTTTCGGCACGTTCGTCCATGCCGAGCTTTTTGAATATGAGTTCGCCCTTGCGAAGAATATCGTAAAGCGTGCAGGAATCGGTCAGCGCGAGCGGCGCTTTGATCGTGCCGCCCACCGGGCACCAGTCGCCCAGCCCGAATTCGTAAGTACCGTCCGAGCGGACTTTGGAGCCGAGATAATCAAAATATCTGTCTATCATATCCGCGTTGTCGCGCAAAATCTCGGTGTCGCCGTCGAATTTCCACGCCGCGTACGGCAGATTGACGCAGACCGCGTCCCATCCGGGGCCGTTGCCCCAGTCGAACCCCCATCCGCCGGTCGGCACTATTCCGGGCAGCTCGCCGTCGGGGCGCTGCGCCTTTTGTATATGTTTGAGCCATTCGGAAAACGACCGCAGGCATTCAAAATTGGTCATGAACTGTTCGGCCGAGACCGAAGCGTCGCCGGTCCAGCCGTTCTTTTCGCGCTGAGGGCAATCCGTGGGAAAATGCACGAAATTGGCAAGATCAGAACGGATACAGTTTGCGTAAAGCGCGTTGGCGACGGGATTTGAACACGCGAAAAATCCGCGCCGTTCAAGATCGCTGTGGCACACGCCGAAATCGAGCGTGAGCGTTTTGGCCTGCTCTTCGTCTATGCCGTAGACCAGGCAGTAGCGCGCGCCGAAATAGGTGAACGAAGGCGAACAGATATTTTCGCCGTCACGGCAGACGAGCACCGCGCGATGGTCGTAGCCGTGGGGCAGAAAATACATCTGCGTTACGTCGAGCACGCCGTTTTCGTAAACTTCGCCGAACTGCAGGATCACCTTTTGCCCGGCGCGTGCGTTGAGCTCCAACCGGAACATACCGGCGGTGTTGACGCCGAAATCGTAGACGTATCCGGTGCTTATGACTTCGTCGGCGGGGAGCGGATATTCCCCGTTTTTCATGGGCTTTTCGGGCTCTTTCAAGGTCCCCTTGCCTATAAGCCGGCCGTGCAGATAATGCGAGATCACCACGGGTTCGGAAACGCGCACGCGCTTTTCACCCTTTGGCGCCGCGACTCTGACGGCCTTTTTCCACGCGCTGTCGTCGTAATCGGCAGAAAACACGGCGCTGTCGTAACGGCGCATATCGTAATGCTCGCCCGAACGCAGATCGTCAAAAGTTACGGGCGAATCGGCGCAGACGGCATCTTCCATTGAACCGAACACGGTCTCGCCGTCGCATTCAAGCGCGGCCGCCAGCTTGGGCGAAGAGCGGAACGCCGCTTTTTCAAAATCCCATACCGCGCCGCCGATGCAGTTCTGCATACCGTTCCCCAAAAGGAAAGTGACGGCGTTTTTCCCTGCGCGGAGCACGTTTTTAAGGTCGTAGATATCGTAGCAGCAAATGTCATCCGGATTGGATATATACGGAGCCAGCACGCCGCGGGTCAGTTCCCTGCCGTTGACGAAAAGGCGGTAAAAGCCGAGCCCGCATACGCAAAGCTCCGCCTTTTGCGGTGCTGCGGTCAGGTTAAAGCTCTTCCTTATGTAAGGCGCCGCCACATGACGTGAAAACTCGTTCTTTTCCGCGGAAGCCGAAACGAAAACGTCGCAAAGCTTCATTTCTTATTGTTCCCCGCTTTCTTTTCTTCGCGTTTGTTGGCAAGCACTATCCACGCGACCACGCCCACAAGCGCCACGCCGCCCGCGATAAGCAGTATTTCGCCTACGCTGAGCCCTTTTCCGGACGATGCGGAAGGACGGCTGCCGTCAGTGACGACGTCGAAGACGGTGTCTTCGTTGATGGTGTAGGTGTACTTGCCGTCGACAAGGGGTATCTCGGTCCCGTTGGCATAAACCGTTACGGTCTTTGAGCTCTTGCCCGGGTCGAACACTATGTTGAAACTGAATTCGGTACCCGCCGCGAGTTGGTTGGGGACGGTGTCACGCGTGCCGGCGTACACGAAAAAGCATTCTTTGTTGCTGATGCTTATACGGCACATTTCGCCGGATGTCTCCTGCCCGGGAAGCGTAGACGGAGTTTCCGCCAGCGCCGCAAAGCCCAGGAACGCCGCCGCGGTCAGCACGGCGAGCAATAAAGCAAACGATCTTTTCATAAGTTTTCTCCTTTCGGTATGCGCAAGCCCGTCATTCGCGGGCGTTTTTTGCCTTTTTTAACACAAGCGCGGCAAACACGGCCGTAAGTACCGCGATCAGCGAACCGAATACTATTCCTATCACCATGCCGGAGGAAGCGGTCCCGCCGGGCAGCAAAGGGGATGAAGGCGTTACGGGAGCTGACGGAGAATCTCCGTAAACAGCTTTTATCCGGGCGTCGCCTTTGACATTATATATCAGCGTCAACTCATTTGATATGAAAACGTCGTTTTCGTACCATCCCAAAAATTCTGCCAAAGGGTCGACGTATGCGCTGATCCTTATGGAGTCTCCGATGACCGTTTCTATCGTCTCATACTCGGAAGCAAACTGAGGGTTGTCTGCCGTTACCGTCACAGTCGCTCTTACGCTAACAAGTTTGACAGACGTATCGAATTTGCCGTTGGAATCATGATCAATATTCAGCACCGCATTGTTTGGATCTTCTATATTGATCTCTGCGGAAAAATCGCGAGTAACAGCGATATCCGTGCTGCCAAACGTTGTATCGGCGCCGCCGGTATTATCTTCAAAATATACGTTCATCGTTCCGTCGCCGGTACCTGATATCACCGGGCAATAGCCTTCGGCAAGCTCAAATTCTCTCACTGTTTCGCCGTTTTCTTCGTATACAGTAAAGACGCCGAAATCTTCGGTATAGATCCCCGGAAAGTCGGGCACTTTATACACGACTCTGCCCTGCTGATCCTTGATCCTGACATCGATAGGACACGCGAACTTGAAATGCATACCAAACAGACGTAAGAACGGATTTGTGACTTCAATCGCGCTGAACAATTCTTTGAAATGATAATCGAACGCTTTGATTATGAGCTTGTCCCCACGATTGTATTTTACCACTTTGGCTATCGGAGTGCCGTTGAGGTTGACGTATACAAACTTGTCGTCTTCGGTCACGTTAATACTGTCGCTCGCCGCAAAACCGTAAAGGTATATCCCATCAATTCCGCCGCGATCGGAAATCGTATCACAATAGGAGCCCACGCGGACGCTGTCGCCTTCCGTCAGATCGTCCTTTGATATGAGATAAATGTCGTTGTTTTTGCTGCCGATAAGCACATCTTTGCCTTCACCGCCGACGAATACACTCGATCCCGCAGCGCTTCCGTCCAGAAGATCGTCGCCGTCGCCTCCGAAAAAGATCCTTTTTGTGTTATACGGAGCGGCTATACTATCATTGCCGCAGTTGCCCAGATACAAATCGCCGTTGTCGTGATACATATTGATAATAGCGCCGCTGATCGGAGTTATTGCTTTTAGAAAATCGGCTATTTTTTTTGCGGGTTGCAACGGGGTCTGTAACGGGGTCTGTTTTCTTCCTATGTTCAAAGTGGCCTTTACCTGCACCGAATCTGTGAGAGTCACCTTGCCGTCGGCCCCGCGCGCGGCGAAAAACGAACTCAATTTATGAGGCCCGAACAAACCGCCTTCGTTATAGCCGTCGTTTTTGTGAATAATGCAATTCTTCTCATAGTAATTCCAGCCGCCCACAAAAATATCAGCTTCGTTAACATGGTCGTAATAATTCCATCTGTCCACGCCGTGGAAGTTGGGAGCCATAAATTCCGGCATGGTACTGTACGCCACGTTTATAAAAGGCGCCGCGTTGAAGGTTTCACCGTAACTGCCGGAAAAACACGATACCGCGTCTGCCAACCCGCCGCCGAGCGAATGCCCTGTAACAGCTATACTTTGAACCGCATTGTCAGAATGCTTTTTCGCTTCGGAAAGGATCTTGAGATAAAAGTCCATCGCCTGAGGCATTTGGGCGGTCAATCTCCCCATATACATTGGAAAATCGTTCATATACCAATCGTTAAATGAATTCCTATCATTAAATGAAAGCGGGCCATAGTCGCCATTAGACCCTTCATAAGCGATAACGTATTCGCCGTTCCCGTTGCAGAAAGCGATCCCCGTAAATCCGCTTTCCATATTTGTCTCTTTCACATCGGAAACGTACCACCCGTATATTCCGCTGCAGATCTCACTGAACGAATACTCTGTTTTTCCGTATTTTGATTCTGGTTTTAAAAGGCCCTTGGATCCGAGCAAACTGTAAACGGTGCTCTTGATATCCGTGTCTTCTGTTTCGTATGCAAGTATCGAAAAAGCAAGGAAATCGACTGCCGTAAGCTCTTTGAGAGCGCAAGCTTTGATGTCGATCTGCTTTTCCCCCCAATGTATTTTCGCGCCTATTTTTTCGTAGATCGGCGGATGTACACCGTAATCATCCACAGAATAGTCATAACCGGTTATTACCGAATCCCAATGATAGCTCCATCCGCGCGGTTCTTCGTTGATCTCGCAATAGATATCCCTTATACCGGAGTTTTGAAAGACCGTTTCACCAAGACGTTCCACTCCGATAGGAATAGTGATCTCTTTCAGGCTCGTGCAGCCCGCAAAAGCGTTGGAGTCTATTTCCCGCACATTTTTTGGAATAGCGACCGCCTGCAAAGAAGAACAATCGCTGAAAGCATCCCAGCCAATACTTACAAGACCGCCCGGCAAATCAACCTCTTTAAGGTTTATACATCCGGAAAACGCTTCCACGTCTATACTTTCAAGGCCGTACGGCAGAACAACATCTTTAAGGTTTACACATCCGGAAAACGCAGATCGACCCGTTCTTTTTACACTGTCACAGACGACGATGCGTTCCAGACGTGTGTCGTTTTCAAAAACGCCGTCGGCAATGAGTAGAGTCCCGGCTTTTACGCTAACGCTCTTACCATGTTCGGAATTTGCCTTCAGCAAATAATTATCATAATAAAGAAGGCCGTTCGACCAAGTCAAAGAACGATACAGAGCGGTGTTGTAAAGCGCGTCTTTCCCTATACTTACCACGCTTTTGGGGATGTTGATCTTTTTGAGCAACGTACAGTCTTTGAATGCTTCTGCTCCGATCCCCAGCAGCCCTTCAGGAAGCTCGATGCTCTTGAATGTGCAGCCGGAAAAGGCTTTGTCACATATATATGAAATCCCTTTGGGCAAAGATGGCGCCTCAAGAGAGGTGCAGCCCTCAAAAAGGCTTGGCGATATAGAAGTGATGTTTTTAGGAAGGGATATAGATTTAAGAGACTTGCAGCCCTTAAATGTGCCGCCGTTAAAATCGCCTTCAGCTCCATTGGCAAACGTGACCTTTTCAAGTGCGGTACAATCCTCAAACGCCTGAGCGTTTATGCCACCCACGTTCTTGGGTCGATAATTGACCTCCCTGAGAGAAGTGCAGCGGGCAAAAGCCGCCCAACCGACATAGCAGACGCTTTCGGGCAAGGTGATAACGGAAAGATTCACACATTGCTCAAAAGCGGCGATGCCGATGCCCCAGACGGTATTTGGAATGGTCATCCCTTTAATGGTGCGATTGTATTGAAAGGCGGCGTCTTCAATAAACGCAACCGGTTTCCCGTCTATTTCAGAAGGGATGGAGGGATACGGATCGCTGCCGTAATACCCCGTTATAGCAAGTTCGCCGTACCTGTTTGTATAGTAAAAGCCGTTGTAACTTCCCGCAGACACGCGAACAGACAAAGCCGGAAATAAACTGCAGCACAGAATAATGATCGAAAACCAGAAAGAAGCAAAGCGTTTCATAAAGCTGACTCCGTTCATCTGTCATATATTGTCTAACACATTATACTATCACTTTGCGGATAAGTCAATAATCGTTCTCGGCGGGGCGGCAAATTTCGCGCAAAGTGCAAAATTTATTTACAATCTGAGTTCAATATGCTATTTACAAATGCGCCGATATATTGTAAAATGAATATACGGATACAAAGTTCATGTTAGCAAAAGGAGGCAACAAGATGAAACACACCGTTATAACCAAAGATAATTTCGAAAGCGAAGCTTTAGGCGCGGAAGGACTTGTCGTTGTGGATTTCTGGGCTACCTGGTGCGGTCCCTGCCGCATGATCGCCGCCGAATTCGATTCCATGCCCGATACCGAAAACGTCAAGCTCTGCAAAGTCAACGTAGACGAACAGCCGGAGCTCGCCGATCAGTTCCGCGTGAACGCCATACCCACGCTGGCTTTCTTAAAAGGCGGCAAGCTCGTTTACAGGCACGAAGGGTATCTTAAAGCCGAACAGCTTACACGTCTGTTCGAGCAGTACAGGTGAGCGCCGTGATAAAACTCAATCCGGACGCAGAAGTAGTGAAGACCATACGCGAAGGGCTCAAAGCGCGCGGAGGGTACTGCCCCTGCCGCCGCGAATCCACGCCCGACACCAAGTGTATGTGCAAGGAATTCCGCGATCAGATAGCCGACCCCGAATTCGAAGGGTTCTGCCACTGCATGCTGTATTACAAAGAAAAAGACGCAAAAGACTGATTTGCCGCCGAAAAAAATCTGCCGGAAAAGGGCTTTCCTTTTCCGGCAGCGTTTTTTTGCGGAGTCATTTCTTTTCGTGATATTCTTTTTCGGTATTCACGTCCCAGCAGGCGAGCCGGTCTTTGCCCGTGCGTATGGAATCGACCGCGACCATTGCCGAAAGCATGGAATGGTCCATGTTGTTATAGCGGTGCTGGCCGTTTCTGCCCACGCAGTAAAGGTTTACAAAGCTTTGCAGCCATTCGCGCGCGACGGAAAAACGTTCGTAAGTGCCGAAATACGAAGGGTACGCCTTGCGCACCTTCACGCGGACCGCGTCTTTTATATCCGCTTCGTCCACCACGCCTATGTGCGCCGCTTCGCGCTTGGCGAATCCTATAAACTCATCATCCGGCATATTCCACAGATCGTCGCCTTCGGTGCAGAAATACTCGAGCCCCATCCACACCGTGTGCTCGGGATCGGCGACCATATACGGCGACCAGTTGTTGAATATCTGAAGTCTGCCCAGCCGGACGTCGCGTTCCTGCACATAGATCCAGCAATCGGGGACTATATCGCCCAGCGTCTTCATTTTGGTGGTATTGCGTATCTTAAGCTTGTCGCACAGCAGCCCCACGGTGATAAAATCGCGGTAAGGCAGCTCGTGTGTGACGGCGAGCACCTCTTCGGGGACGCCGTGCATACTGTCGCACAGATCCTTTACGGGCATTGAAGAAATGAAATAATCGCCCGAATATTCTTTTCCGCCGGCGCGGACGGAAACTATCCTGCCGTTTTCGGAACGGACGTCGTCGACGCGTGCGTTCATTATGATCTCGCCGCCGAGCGAGCGGACCTCGTCGGCAAGCGCTTCCCAAAGCTGGCCCGGGCCCTTTTTGGGGTACACGTATTGCTCTATAAGCGAAGTTTCGACTTTTTTGGGATCTTTCTTTCTGAACGGCGCGCTGATCTTTGCCCAGACCGCCTTGAACAGCGAAAGCCCTTTTACGCGCTGCGCGCCCCATTCGGCGGAAATGTTTTTGGGATCCACGCCCCAGACTTTTTCGGTGTAGTCTTCGAAAAACATTTCGTAAAGCGGCTTGCCGAAACGGTTTATATAGAAATTGCGCAGGTTGGTCTCTTTCTTTTTGAAGACCGCCGACCACATATAGCCGCAGCCGGCTTTGAGCGTGCGCCAAAAGCCCATGTTGCGTATGGTCTGCCACGAAAGCGAAATTGGGTATGCAAAAAATTTTTTAAGGAAATATATGCGCGAAACGCGGGTGCGCACCAGCATGACGCGGTCGGTCTTTTCGGGATCCGGCCCGCCGGGAGCAAGCGGCTTTTCGCGCCCGAGCAGCGCGTCGTCGAACGAAGGCGCGCCCTGGACCGGCATTATATGCCGCCACAGCTCGTCGACGCGGTCGTCTTTGGTGAAAAAGCGGTGGCCGCCTATGTCCATGCGGTTGCCTTTATATACCACCGTGCGCGAAATGCCTCCGATCTCGCCGCTTTCTTCAAGTATGACGGGGTGTATATCCGTCTTGGTGAGCAGCTCGTAAGCGGCGGTCAGCCCCGCGGGGCCGGCGCCTATTATAACAGCGGTCTTTTTGTTTTCCATGACCCGTTCCCTTCTTTTTAACGGTTAATATCATATCAGGCGCAAACAGAGTAAAGCAGCGCGCTGACCGCGCAGAACGCGTATATCGCGCCGGCGGCGCAGCGTTTTAACCATTTGCTTTCCGCCGAGTCGGTATACACGCCGATAAGCAGCGCGCCGACCGCCGTGGTCGGGACGATATAGCGGAAATCCATGGTGCAGTTGTGCGGAAAATCAAAGCAGAACTTGACGTACAGCCCCATCACCGTGAGCCAAAACAGATATATGAACCATTTTTCCGCGCCTTGCGGCACGTTTTTCTTTTTGAACAGCGCGCCTGCCGCGCACCAGAGCGAAAACAGAATGAGCGCGGCGTTGAGTATGACCAGCGCGTGTGCGAGCAGTTCGGTGAACGCGCCGCCCTTGCCGATCTGCCATTCGCCGAAGACCGAGGTCTTGACTATGGCGGAAGGTATGTTGTATTCGTAGAACGAATATCCGTAGTCGCCGCGGGCGAACCAGATGCCTTCGGAAAAGCTGTGGGGTATCCCGAACAGGCGCTGAACGACAGAATACTGCCCGATATACTGCGGCAGCGAATTATCCAGCCGCATAACGTAGCCGAACGGCAGCCCGTGCGCGATACGCAGATAAAACGACCACCATGTCCCGAGCGGGATACAAACGGCGCCGAAAACGCAGAACAGACGGAACAGGCGCGCCCTTTCGCCTTTGCTTTGGACGAACTTTACAAGGAACAGCACCGCCGTGGCGGGCGCGACGTACGCCGCCGAAAGCTTTGTCATCATGCCCAGCCCTATTGCCAGCGCCAGCGCGACCGTGTTGCCGTACCCCGGTCTGCGGTACCAGCGCACCGCGAAAAGCAGCGCGGCGAGCATGAACAGCACCGAAAGCATATCGTTATTATAACTTGCGGAAAGTATGATGAACGAAGGGTGGAACGCGACGAGCGCCAGGCACATATTGCGGGTGGTCTCTTTTAACTTGAATTCCCCGAACAGTTTAAGGCACACGAGCGCGGAAGCGCACGAATAGAACAGCGTGAGCGCGGTGGCATAGCAGCGCGCGGTTTCAAACGCCACGCCGCGCAGGGTGATCAGCCGCATCCACAGCGCTTCCAGCGCGTAATGGAGCGGCGGATGATACCACATGCTGGTTATTTTGGGCGGGAAGAATTCGCCGTTCCACATACGCATTATCATTCCGGCGTGCCCGTTGGACGTCAGCTTGAACGAGCCGACGTCGTGCTGGCGTTCGCCGACGCCGGTGCAAAGCACGTATATGAGCTTTATAAGGAACGAAAACGCAAGAATAAGGAACGCGGCGCGTTTCGGCGTGAGCATGCCGTTGACGAGCCAGTACACCGCGAGCGCGACAAGCGCCGCGGCTGCCGCTGCAAGCAGGATCGCCGAAAGCGTGGTCAGCCGGTTTGCGGAATAATCGAACAGCAGCGCCGAAGCAAAGCAGGCAAGCGCGGTAACGGCGAACGGATGCCTGAACACAAAGCCGTCTTCTCGCAGGAATTCCCTTTTCATTTCAAAACGGTCCTTTCTTTTGCGGAAAAAACGTTATTCTATGCCGAAATCGGAAAGCATCCACTCGTTGCGGTTTTTGAACCAGTCGCGCAGATAATCTATCTCCGCTTCGTAAGTGCCGTCGACGAGCTCTTTTTCGAGCGAGCTGTAAATGACGTCGGTGTACCAGCGGGTGTAGTTGCGGTCGATATCTTTTTGATATCCCTCGAGCAGGCGGTCGATCTGATTCTTGCCAAGCTCGTTGTCTTGGTAGATATTGACGATATACGGCTGCAGCTCTTTATAGCGCGCCTTGACCATATCCATTATTTGCGGGACTCTGAACAGGCGGCCGTTCCAGATGGAGTAGCAATGTCTGCCCTGCCACGAAAGCCCGGAGCCGTTTACGTTATTGTAAGCTTGGTAATAGGTGGAAGAGCAGTTGCCGGAAGAAAGGTCGAAATCCCATACGGGGCCTTCGTAGAGCATACCGTCCTTGATATAAAAGCGCGTGGAGCTTGTGCCGTAATCGACCTGCTTGAAGAATTCCTGTACTATGAATGCGTCGATGAACGACTGAAGATCTACGTATTTTATTATCTCTTCGTATTTCTGCGAATGGATCGCGTCTTCCATGCCGGTGAAGAATTCCTGCATATAGGCGCGCTGATCGGCGGTGGGGATCTCGGGATCGTTGAGCCCGAGTATGATGTTGTAGCGCGGGGTGGTGAACCATTCGTCGTTGGAATACTGCGGCCACGGTTCGTATTCGAACAGGAATTCGTTGCCTTCGACGTCTATATCCACGCGGGTGTCGCCCACGCCTATGGATTCGCAAAACATATACATACCGCGGTATTCGCCGTTTACGTACAGTTCGCAGAATTCAGACTGCTGGACGTACGCCATGCCGATATCGTCGGCAAGGCCGTAGGCGAGCTTGTTGCGGAGCTGCGTCTTATCGTACATATTGGCTATGAGATACCACTTTTTGCACTTGCCGAACCCCAGCACGTTCTGCTTTTTGTTGAATTTGATGTTATACGGCTGTTTTGCGCCGGACGAGGTGGAGTTGCCGCGCACCTTTATGGTCGCCTGAGGGTCGACGATGGTAGAATACTTGCCGGTGGGATCGTAAACGGTTATGGAGCATTCGCGATAATCGCTCTTGATTATCTCCGCGCCGTTGGTATCGACATACACCTTGGGGATATCCGAAAGCCGGCCTTCGCCGGAAAGCGTGTAACCTTCGGCGGTCAGTTCGGAAGCCCAGACCCAGTCGGGCGTGACGATATCCGCACGCAGGAACCTTGCGCGGACGTCGTTTATCTTAAGCTTGAATTCGGCTTTTTTCCAGTCGCCCTCCGCGGTAACGGCGGATGCCCTGATGCTGACGGTGCCGAGCTTGGTGAAGCTGATGCCGTCGTCGGAAACCGAATACGTTACCTTTATCTTGTCCGGAGTGGAGATACCGAACTGTCCGCCCCAGATATCTATGCTTGCTCCCTTGAGCAGGCAGGTGTGTTCGAGATCGACTATGACCGAAAGCGTATCGGTGGAATAGCCGGCGATGCGCGCCGAATCCCCGGTGTTGGCAACAAGTCCGTCGGTGAGCTTGAACCTCGGGCGGATGCCCTGATCGTCGTTGCTGTCACCGTACGGATCGGAACGGTAATTGCGCGATTTGGCTGTATATTTTTTACCGAGCGCTACGTTTTCGAGCGTGCGCAGCGCCAGATAATCGTCCGGGAAAAGCACGCATCTCAGCGTGAGTATGGCGTCGGCCGAAGTCTCTTTGCCGTCGAGATCGACGTCGCCGGACTGGGTGATGGGATATTCTTCGCCGAACAGTACGTAACGCAGCAGGTATATAGCGTCGGCGGAATTGAACACGCCGCTGTTATCGAAATCGCCGAGCAGCTCGGAAGCGGGCTGCTGACCGGAAGTCCCGTGGCCCCAGTTGATCCCTTCGGTTTCGGCGGATATGCCGGAAAGCGAAGACAGATAGAGCCGCGAATTGTCGGCTGCCGGGTCGAACGCGGAAAAATCGACCGCCCAGAAGGCGCTGCCGCCGTATTCGGCGGATACCGACGCTATGTCGATCGTGCCTTCGGCGAGATAATACCCCACGCTTACGGCGAGCGCGCGGCACGTCGCCCTGCCGTCGGAGACCGAAACGCGCGTGTCTTCCTTTATCAGCGCGTAAGCGGCGTCGCCTATATCGAAATCATAAGTGAAATCCGTCCACTCGCCCAGGACCGGAGCGCCTCCGTTTTCGGCAAACGAGGCGTTGGATTTTGCAAAATCGGTGAAGTTGATAAGATAGCTGAAATTGCCGACGTGTTCGATGTCGGAGTAAGAATAGCAGTTGACGTAAGCTATACCGTGATCCTGCACATAAAGATCGTTGCCGAAACGCACCCGCGCGCGCAGCGTTATCACGCCCGAAGCGGGAATGGCGGATTCCGGTATGACGAACGAGACCGAAGGCGTAACGCCGTTTGCCGCGGAAAGCCAGAAATACGATTCCGGCGTCTGTGATGCGAGAGATACGTTTGCAAAGACGGCGGGAGCCGCCGAAAGCACGATCACCAGCGCGAGCACGAGTGAGACAAGTCTTTTCATGGTAATGTTCCTTTCATAAAATGCGTAAGCTCAATGCCTATTTGAGCACGCTGTTCAAGTTCATATCGCAGATGAAAACAATAACGTAGTCTACTTCGAGCGCGGCGGCCTCTTCGGCGCTGATCTCGAATTCCCAAAGCGGTTTGTAATACGATACCGACGCGCGTTCCGCAAGCCAGTCGAACAGCATTATGGAATAGCTGTCGCGAAGCATGAGGAACGAGGGCTTGCCGGCGCCTTCCGGGTTGACGAACTGCATATATTCCATGTTGTCGTTGTTTATGACGGTGGAGGAGGGCGAAGCGTATTTGGGACGGTCGACGGGAGTTTCAAAGGTTATGTGCGAAAAAGTGGAACGGAATTTGAGCAGATGCTTCTGCATCCCCAGGTCGTAATACAGGTCGCCCGCTTCGCGGAATTCTTCGGAAAAACCGAATTCCGAAATATCGCGCGCGGCGGCGCCGGGGAAACGCTTTGAAAACACGTCGCATATCGACTTGTACGCGAAATACGCTGCGTATTCGGTCCAGTGCGAATCCGTATGGTGGTAAAGCTCGCGGCCGGAACCCAGCTGCGCTTTGAGCGCGGGCCCCATATCTATTACCGTGGCGCCCGCCTGCGAAAGCGCGGCGGCGGCCTGCTCACGCAAGGAAACGCTCCCCTGTTGTATGGAATCGGGCATTTCCTGCGGGTAAAGCTCGTTGGGGTTGGGGATGAGCACGTAGATAAGTTCGGTGCCGTGGTTCGCGAGCGCTTCGACGCGCCTTTGAGTGCGGTTGGATATGCGGTTTATCACGCGCTGCGAAAGATCTTCGTTATTGGTGAACTGTTTTTCGGTATTGTTAAAAAACAGCCAGCCGTTTTTGCCCACCCAGACCACGCCCGGCGCGGGGTATTCGCCGGTGGCGTAAGAGGAAAGCTTTACGGTGACGGGCGTCGACACGTTTTTCCCCTGTTCGGAGCAGTAAAGCTTTACGTCCAGCGCGCTTTCGCTCTGCGGCAGCGGCAGCTCGAGTATGAACGTGCCGTGACTGCCTGCCGCGTAGCCGATGACCTTGCTGCGCAGCACCGCGAAAACTTCCGCGCCTTCGGGGCAGGTGCCGCCCACTATGCCGCGGCGGTCTTCGGCGGTAATGTATTCAGCCACGGCTACGGGTTCCGAATCTGTTTCGCCGGAGCGGTACCTTTTGACTTCGGCTTCCGTGCGCGGCAGCGGGATATCGGCAGGGGCGGATTCTTCGCCGAGGGACGTTTCGCTCTGTTCCGCGCCGTCGGCGTCCGACCCGTCGGATCCGGCAGCGGAGCTTTCGGCAGGAACATTGCCGCCGGAGCAGGAAACGGCGAACACGCATACGAGCAGCAAAAGGCAAAGGATCTTTTTGATCAAGCTATACCACTCCATTCTGATGTCTTTGATATTATTATAACACCTTTTTATTTATATTGCAAGAAAAAACAACGCGCGCCAAAACAAAAATACGCCCCAAGCCAAAGATCGGCTCGGGGCGTATCGGATCTTTACCGCCGGTGCAGACGTTATTTCTGTATACGGGCAAATGCGGATTGATACCGCATATTGCTGCGCTGAAGAATCATTCCGGTCAGAACTTGTCTCTGAGGGTCTTTAATATTTCAATGTCGCTTATACCGTCGCGAATCTATAAACTCTTTACCTCTTTTTATATCATTTCTTTTCTTCGCTCAGCTTTTTGAGCTCTTCCATAAAGTCGCCCACGTCGCGGAATTCGCGGTAGACAGAAGCGAAACGGATATACGCGACTTCGTCGGTATGGCGCAGCTTTTCCATGACCAGCTCGCCTATCTCGGTCGTGGCGACTTCGCCGCTAAGCGTATTCTGAAGCTTATACTCTATTTCGTTGACCATATCTTCCATCTGCCGGCGCGAAACCTGACGTTTGCCGCAGCAGCGGATTATGGACGAAAGCAGTTTGTTCCTGTCGTACGCCTCGCGCGAACGGTCGCGTTTGACCACGACCAGCGGCGCGGTCTCTATGGTCTCGTATGTGGTGAACCTTTTTCCGCACGCAAGGCATTCGCGCCGGCGGCGTATCATATTGCCGTCGGGCGAAGGGCGGCTATCGACGACTTTGCTTTCTTCGTATGCGCAAGCGGGGCATTTCATAAGCAATTCTCCTTTACTGCTCTGTTATTTTTTTGCGTCGGTGCTGCCGAACCCGCCGTCGCGGACGGCGGTGGCGTGATCGTCATAGGTAATGCCGAACGGCAGAAAAACGCCCTGGCAGAACGATTCGCCTTTTGCGAGGGTGAGCGTTTTGTCGCCGCAGTTTGTGAGCGGGACGATGATATGGCCCTGATTTTGCGAAAAATAATAATCGCTGTCTATAACGCCGGTAGTATTATCCAGCCGCAGGCGGTATTTGCGCCCCAGCCCGGAGCGCGGATAGATCATGAGCACCCAGCCGGGCTGCATAAAGCAGCGCAGACCGGTGCAAATGGCGGTGCTTTGCCCCGGCTCGAGCGTGAACGCGAACGGAGTGCGGATATCGTACCCGGCGGAACCCGCCGTGGCGCGCACGGGCAGGATAATATCCTGCGCGGGGATCCCGGTGAGCGACGGATCGACTTTTTCGAACCTGGCTATGCGGTTGTTGTTCATGGAAAACATGACTGCTGTCTGTATCATTCGGATCCTCCCTCTTTTTTGCGTATCATTTCGTAAACGCCCTTGTACGTTTCGCCGCGGAACACAAAATGTTCGCAAAGCGTTATTTCGTTGGATGCGAGCGAATCGGCGATCCGGCGAGTGGTGTCGACGTCGAAGGCCGAAGGGTATCCGGCGCCGGAAATATGATTGTGCGCTATATAAACGTAAGGCGAATCGCAATAAACGGCGGGTTCGGTTATATCGCGTATGCGGAACTTTACCGAATTGATGTCGCCGCGGAACACCACGCCGCGGTAAAGCAGGCAGCGGTCATGGCCCAGGCACAGCACGTAAACTAATTCGGCGGAAGCGTCTTTGAACACCTGAGCGAATATCTGCGCCGCGGCTGCGTCGTCCGCAACGCAAAAGCAGCCCGAAGGCGCTGCGCGGCGGTAGGCGCGTTCGCCCGTTAAATGGATGAACACGGCGGCGTTTTTGCTGACGAGTCCGGTGGCGGCGATAGTTTCCACGTCCGCGCCGAAAAGTGCGTCCAGCGTGCCGAACCTCGCCAGCAGTTTTTCCGCGATCGGACGGACGTCACGCCGCGGAATGGCGTAAGTGAGCATAAGCTCCAGCACTCCGACGTCACCCAAAGCTGCGCAGCCGCCGTTAAGATACTGCTCGCGCAGTCTGGACCGGTGGCCTTCGTGCGTTCCTTCCAAGGCGTATCCCTCCTGACGGTAGTTACTCATTTATAAAATGATTATACCCCCTTTTTCCGCGGTTGTCAAGCAAAACGGGCGGACAGACGGCATATGTGCCGTCCGTCTGCGCACTAAGGCACAAAATATGGTGAATAAGCCGTCATTATTTTTGAGATTTCTATTGATTTTACGACGCTTATGTGATAAAATTCAAGTAACAAAAACGTTTGGAGGAATATATCAAATGGCAAAAATGAAAATAGGCATCATCGGATGCGGTACAATCGCCAACAACGCGCATATCCCCGCTTATCTCAATAATCCCGACGTAGAGATCAAATATTTCTGCGATATCATTCCCGAAAGAGCCGACGCCGCCGTTGAAAAATACAAATGCGGCAAAGCTTGCGTAGATTATCACGACGTGCTCGCCGACCCCGAAGTCGAAGCCGTTTCCGTTTGTACCCCCAACAAAATGCACATGACCATTTCGTGCGACGCGCTTGCCGCCGGCAAGAACGTCCTGTGCGAAAAACCCGCCGCACGCACCTATGCCGACGCGCTCAAAATGCAGGAAGCGCAGCACAAATACGGCAAAGTGCTCAACATAGGCGTTGTCAACCGTTTCAACGCGGCTGTCAACAAGATCCGCGAAATGATCCAGCGCGGCGATCTGGGCGAAGTTTACCACGTTTACGTCAGCTTCCGCTCGCAGCGTTCCATCCCCGGCCTCGGCGGCGCATTCACCACCAACGAGATCTCCGGCGGCGGCGTTCTTATAGACTGGGGCGTACATTATCTTGATATAGTTATGTACTGCATGGGCGACCCCACCCCCAAGACCGTTTCGGCAAAAGCTTTCTCCAAGCTGGGCGTAGACATGAAGAACTACGTTTACGAATCCATGTGGGCTGAAAACACCAAGGATCTCAACGGCACCTACGACGTTGACGACTTTGTCACCGGTTTCGTCCGCACCTCCGGCCCGACCATCACCTTCAACGGCGCGTGGGCGCAGAACATTGGCATTGGCGAATCTTATATAGATTTCATCGGCACCAAGGGCGGTATCAGACTTCAGTACGGCGGAGATTTCACTCTGTGGACCACCGCTTGCGGCTGCCTCGTTTCCGCCAAACCCAAATTCACCCCCAACCAGCATTTCCAGACCGAGATCGATTCTTTCGTCCGCTGCATCCGCACCGGCGAAAAGCTCCCCTCGCATATCGACACCGTCATCATCACCGCCAAGATGATGCAGGCGATGTACGATTCTTCGGCGTCCGGCAAGGAAATCGTCCTTGAGTAATAGCGCAGAGCGCAGATAAGCGGCGATTTACCGCACGATCAGATAATATTTGAATAAGGTCATACCGTTTTTCTTACGGTATGACCTTTGTTTTCCTTCTCCTGATCGTGCTTTTTTGTTGTGCTTACGCGAAAAACTCGACTGCCGTACGCCTGTACGGCGACGCTCGTTTTTCACGTAAAATCGCTCGTTTCTTTGCGCTCTGCCCCGTACAGCCGCAATAAGAGCGCAGATAAGCGCACTCCAATCCAAGCAATAAAAACGACCGCTTCCGTTGTGATATACGGAAGCGGTTTTTGTTTGAGCTTTTTGCGTTTATTTTTCCGGCGTGAATTCTATGGCCGTTTCTTCGCCGGTCTTGGACCGGTAGAATTTGAGCGCCGCGCCTTATTCTGCTTCGCGGTAGTTCGTGTCTACGATAATGCTGCCGACGTTCTGAGCAAATCCAAACTCGATTTTGGATCTGTCGAAGCCGACGGACTTCAGGTACTCGTCGCTGAGGCCGGAAAGCGGCTCGTCGTTGTAATAGTATTCGTCTACAAAATAGAAACCGGCGTAAAGTGTGACAAATCCTTCGGAGTCGGGTCCGATCTCGCCCAACGAACTGTCGTAATATATAACGCCTTCGACCTTCCAGCCGGAACCGTCCGGTTTTTCGGCTTTTACGAATTTGCCGTTGCGGCTGTAATCATCGTGCCTGTCGGTATAAAAGGTCAGATATTCGGAATCGTTTTCGCCGATCTCGATCCAAAGCATCTCGTCGTAAACGTAATAGTCGTATACGGCTCTGAAGCTGTCGGTCGCGTCGTTTATGTCGGCATAAACGTACGCGCAGGCGTTTTCGGAATCCCAAACCAGCGAAACGGTGCCGGAGGTGCCGTTTTCATTAGCCGGAACGTCTACCGTGACGCCTTCGCCGTACGCGGCGTCGCGGACAAGATCGAGCGCGATACCGCTGCAATCCGTGCCGACGTAAGTAACGGAATCACTTATGTCTTTGCCGTCGCTGTCAGAATAACCTACATGCAGCAGTTTTCCGTCATGCCCGAACTCGCAGCGCCTTGTTATCCCGCTTTCCGGGTAATGCAGCTCAACGACCCTGCTTCCGTCAGCGGAATAAGTCACGTCTTTCACGCTGCCGTCCGGATCCGTTAAGACGCGGCGCGTTGTTTCGCCGTTTTCGTCATAGAATATCTCTGTCTTGCTGCCGTCGGGTTTCGATACGACCGACATTGCTATCCTGCCTTCTTCGTCGCAGAACATCTCTTCGTTATATGTGCCGTCGTCGCCGACGGTTTCTGTTCTTATGTAAGTCAAAACAGAAGAAGCTCCGTCTTTGAAAACTCTTTCGGAATAATTCTTGCGTTTCCCGTCGGCGCTCGTTTCAAGAACAGACGTGTGAACGAGCTTGCCGTTTTCGTATTTATAACGCTCCGCATGAACGTCGCCGCCCGTTTGGGAAACGGTCCGGCTTATGCATCTGCCGTCTTCGTCATATTCATATTCCGTACGCACACTGCTGCGGACGTCGGTTTTGATATAGGCGACGCCGTTGGAAAGCAGGATATCGAGCTCTGTGCCGATCTGATCGGAATTGTTGTTTTCTACTCCGTTTTTGCCGAAGCTTTCCACCAGCATGGCGTAATCGCTTTCGCCCAGTTGATTTTTCATTTTATCAAGAATATATTCCTTGCTCGCTTCGGAATCCGCGACGTAACGAAAGAACTCCTTTTTCGCATCGAGCGTAACGGTGTCGCCCGCCCCGATATAAGATCCGGACGTTATATCATACCGCGTCACCGTGCCGGTGAATCCGGAGACCCCGACGCTTTCGCCGGAACGCGTCTCTGCGGCTATGAGCGAAAAGCTGCCGTCGGCGCCGAGGATGAGTTCAAGACCGTAGGCGTCTTCTTCCAGGGGCTCTATTGAAGCGACGCGGTAAGATTCACCTTGCGGTTTTTCTATTTCCGTACCGGGCTGCTGACCGCCGTCAGACTCCGCTTCTTCAGAAACGCCGCCGATAAGACTGTGGGGGATCCCGCTTTCGCCGCACGCGGTCAGAGAAAACGAGACCGCAAGCGCCAGCACGGCGGCGAAGAACATGACATAAAGCTTTCTCATTGTCTTCCTCCAAGCACAATTTGTTAATTTATACTACCATAGCGCGCGCCGTTAGTCAAGTATTATTTTGCACGAAAAAACGCCGCTCCCCCCATTTTGACGGGAGGAGCGGCAAACGTTATTTCGTTTATTTTTCCAGCGTGAATTCTATGGTTTTTTCTTCGCCGGTCTCGAACCGGTAGAATTTGAGCGTGACGGTATCGCCGACGGAATGTTCGCCGAGCTGCGCTTTGAGATCGTCGAACTTTTCGATCTTTACGCCGTCGAATTCGGTGATGATATCAAAATTCCTGAGCCCCGCCTTATACACCGCGGTGGAACGCGAAGTTTCCAGCACCAGCACGCCTTCGGGAAGATCCTCAGGCAGATCGTATTCTTCGCGCAGGCCTTCGTCGTTAGGGGAAAGCGAAGAAGCCGTTATGCCGAGCTTTGCGGGAGTGATGACAAGGTCGGTGCGGTCGACGACTTTGCCGTAATCGATAAGGTTGTTTATGACCGTGACCGCGCTGGACATTGGTATTGCAAAACCGAGCCCTTCATAATCGTTGATGAGCTTCATGACGTTTATGCCGATCACCTGCCCGTGCATATTTATGAGCGGGCCGCCGGAATTGCCGCTGTTTATGGCGGCGTTGGTCTGGATGAGTTTCATGATCTTTTCGGTGCGGCCGAAATAGTCCTTGACTTCGAACTTGCGGTCAACGCCGGAGATCATGCCGTTGGTCAGCGTTCCGGCGAGGTCTTCGGAATACGGAGTGCCTATTGCTATGACGGGATCGCCCACGCGGGCGGTCGAGCTGTCGCCGAGCGGAAGCTCGGTGAGGTTTTCGGCTTCTATTTTGAGCACCGCTATATCCGTATCCTCGTCGCTGCCGACGAGCTCGGCGGGATACTGTCTGCCGTCATAAAACTTAACGGTTATGGTTTTGCCGGCTTTTTCTATAACGTGGTGATTGGTCACGACGTAGCCGTTTTCGGCGTCCACGACGAATCCGCTGCCGAGCACGGCGCCGCCGCTGACGGGGACGTAGATAGTGCAGCAGGCGGGCGCGCATTTTTCGTACAGGTCAGCCACGGAAAGCGCGTCGCCTTCGGAAGGACGGATGACGGTGCTGCCGGAGCCGGGAAAATCGTGTTCTCTCGGTCCGGGATCGCCGGAAACGTCGCCCGCAGGACCGCTGCCGCCGTTTTTATCTTTGTCCGGCTTTTGAAAATGCTGCGTAGATTTTTCTTCCTGCTTTGAGAGATCCGTTTCCGCACCGCGGAAAGCGCCGGTATTATACAGCACCAGCCCCAGCGCCGTCAGCGCGGCGACGAGCGCCACGCAAAGGCAGGCGACGAACACGAGCAGACCTTTTTTCTTTTTGGCTTTTACAAAGCTTTCGCCGTTCCATTCGTAGGTTTCGCCTTCGGTAAAATGCGCGGCGGGCTTGCTTTCGCTTGCGGGCGCTTCCTCCGCTGTTTCGGCGGGTCCTTCAGTTATATCTTCCGCGGCGGATCCCGGTACCGCTTCCGGCTTGGAAGCGAGTTCCGACTCTGTTTCGCGGACGTTTTCGTTTTCATCCATAAAGAATATACCTCCTTTTTCTCTTTTCGGCATAAGTATACTGTTCTATTCTTAAATCCACCTTAAAAACCGAAAATTATTTTTCGTCAGCCAGCGGCAGATCGAATTCGAACCTTGTATATTCGCCGGGGACCGAGCTGACCGAAATGCTGCCGCCCATGCGTTCTATATTGGTCTTGGCTATATAAAGGCCCAGCCCGGTGCCGGTCTTATCCAGCCCGCGCGAACGGTCGGATTTATAGAAACGCTCAAAGACGTGCGGTATCTCTTCGGCGGGGATGCCTTCGCCGCTGTTTTCCACAAGGACGTGCGCCTTGCCGCCGTCTTTGTATAAGCGCACCCTGAACGTGCCGCCGCGGTCTACGAACTTGACCGCGTTTTCCATAAGATTGAACAGCACCTGATGCACCGCATCGGTGTCGGCAAACGCGAACAGATCTTCTTCGTTGTCAAAATCCACGTCAAGCGATTTTTCGTCTATGCGCTTTTCCAGCGATAAGAGCACCTGCCGCGCTTTTTCGGATATGTTGAACCGCGTGAGCGTGTATTTCTGCTCGCCCGACTGCATACGCGTGATCTGAAGCAGCGAATTGACCAGCCGCGACAGCCGTTTTACTTCCGAAGATATTATATCCAGATAATACGCGTGTTTTTCCTGCGGGATAGTGCCGTCGCGTATGCCGTCCACATAGCCCTGAATGACGGTCATCGGGGTGCGCAGGTCGTGGCTGACCGAGCCGATGAAGGAATTGCGCATTTCTTCGTTCTTTTCGAGCACCGCCGCCATATTGTTGAACTGTTTGCCGACTTCGGCTACTTCGTCGTTACCGCTGACCGCAACGCGTTTTTTGAAATCGCCCTTGGCGAAAGCGCGCGCCGCGTCGCTGAGACTCTTGAGCGGATCGACTATACGCTGCAGCAGTATATACACCGTAAGGCACGAAGCGAAAAGTATCCACACCGAGCCGACAAGCAGCGTGCGGATAAGCGGCGCCGACATGGATGTTGCGCGCGAGGAAAGCGACGAGAAGATTATCACCGTGCTTTGCCCGTCGGCGGCGGTCAGCACACGGAACGTATTGAACCTTTTTTCGGAAAAAGTGTTTTCTATGCGGCTCATTTTATAGGACGCGGAATTTTGCATTATGCTTTCGACCAGCGCGCTTTCCATAAACTCGGACCCTTCGGAAAACGCCGGATCGTTGGTGAGCAAGAGCGTGCCGTCTTTGTCGACCAAATACACAAAAGACACCGCGACTTCGGCAAAGCCGCGCACGCCGGAAGCGACCGCGTCGGGGATGTCTTTTACCTCGTCTTCGCCCAGATACGGCGCCACCGCTTTCATCGCCTGGTCGGCGGCGGCGGTAAGAGCGGTCTCTTTTGCGCGTTCGGAATAATCCGAGACCATGACCGAAAGAGTTATTACGAGAAGCGCGAAAGAAAATACCAGCAGCAGCGATATAAAAACCATATAACGCGTAAAAACGCTTTTGATCATATTGTTCCACCTCCGTATTTTTGATTATACACACGTCCGGCGCAAAAATCAACAGTTACTTGTGCTGAAATATCTTGCATTTTTGCACTGCGTGTTATATAATAGTACAGTCGGTATTATTGCCGAAACGGAGACTAAAAAATGGATGACGAAAAAAGATATTCAGATATAAAGAGAAAATGTTTTGACCGCGTTTTTTCACGCCTGAACGACCGTCAGAAGCAGGCGGTCTACGCGGTGAACGGCCCGCTCCTTGTCCTTGCCGGCGCGGGCAGCGGAAAGACCACCGTGCTGGTCGACCGCGTATACAACGTGCTTAATTTCGGCTTGCTTTCCGAATCTGACCGCGCGGACGTTCCTTTTGCCGCGGCGGCGGAAAAGCTGGAAGCCGCTTTGCAAAACGGCGACGCCGCCGTAAAAGACGCGCTGCGTTCGCTTGCGGTGCGCCCCGCTTCGCCCGACGAAGTGCTGTGCATAACTTTCACCAACAAGGCGGCGGATGAATTCAAATCGCGTCTTGGCAATATGCTGGGCGAGCGCGCAGACGGTATATGGGCCGGAACGTTCCATTCAATATGCGTGCGCATCCTGCGCCGCAGCATACACAAGATCGGCTTTTCAAATTCTTTTACCATTTACGACGCCGACGACACGCGCAAAACCATAAAACAGGTGCTGAAAGACCTGCACATAGACGAAAAATATCTGCCGGATAAGCTCTGCGCGGCGGCTGTTTCGCGCTATAAGGAACAGCAGATACTGCCGGAAGAAGCAAAGCTTTCCGCCCGCGAAGGCCGCGACGAGCAGATAGCCGAAGTTTACGCCGAATATCAGGCGCGTTTAAAAGCCGCGTCCGCGCTGGATTTTGACGATCTTATACTCAATACGCTCACGCTTTTTGAAGAATCGCCCGAAACGCTTGAATATTACGCAAAGCAGTTCCGCTACATTTTTGTGGACGAATTCCAGGACACCAACCCTTCGCAGAACGCGCTGGTGCTGGCGCTGGGCAAGGTCTGGCGCAACGTGTGCGTAGTGGGCGACGACGACCAGTCTATATATTCGTTCCGCGGCGCGGTGGTGGAAAACATACTCAGCTTTGATACCGCGTATCCGGACGCGCGCACCGTAAAGCTGGAGCAGAATTACCGTTCTACGGGCGTTATACTCGACGCCGCCAACGCGGTGATATCGCACAACAAGGGCAGAAAAGGCAAAACGCTTTGGACCGGCGGCGAGCGGGGCGGCAAAATAGAAGTCCGCTGCCTCTACACGCAGACCGAAGAGGCCGATTTTATCCGCTCGCAAATAGAAGAGCTGCATTCCGGCGGCGAAAAATATAAAGACATAGCCGTGCTTTACCGCGCAAACGCGCTTTCGCGCCCTATAGAGACCGCGCTGGTCAAAGCGCGCATACCCTACCGTGTGTTCGGCGGCATAAAATATTACGAACGCAAAGAGATAAAAGACATTATCGCCTACCTTTCGCTTATATGCAACCGCGCCGACGACCTGCGGCTGCGCCGCGTGATCAACGTTCCGCGCCGCGCCATAGGCGACACTACCATAGAAAAGATCGCCGATATCGCCGCGAATGAAAACACAAGTATGTTTTCGGTAATAGCGACCGCCGCGCGCCGCCCCGAGCTCGCCCGTTCGTGTACGAAGCTCGAAAGCTTTTACACCGTTATAGAAGAGCTTGCCGATTTTTCCGCTTCGCACACAGTGGCGGAGACGATAGCCAACGCCATAGAAGCCACTGGCTACGCGGATATGCTGAAAGAAGAAATGGATTCCGACCGCGAACAGAACCTGCGCGATTTTGTTTCGGCGGGCGCGCTGTACGACGAAGGCGCCGAAGAGCCGAATCTGGAGGGCTTTCTGGCGGAAATTTCGCTTGTGTCGGATACCGATTCATACGATTCGCAGGAAGACGCCGTTTCGCTTATGACGGTGCATTCGGCAAAAGGGCTGGAGTTCGGCAGCGTGTTCATACCCGGGTTCGAGCAGGGGATATTCCCTTCGCAGATGTCGCTGGACGAAGGCGGCGTCGAAGAAGAACGCCGTTTGGCGTACGTCGCCGTGACCCGCGCAAAGCGGCGCCTGTATATAAGCTACACGCAGTCGCGAATGCTCTACGGTATGTTCCGCCCCTCTTCGGTTTCGGAATTTCTGGACGAGATCCCGCCCGAGCTGAAGAATTTTGCGCAGAAGACTTATTACCGCCGCAACGAATTTGCCGACACGCCGTCTGAGCGCCCCGTGCGTCACCACGATTTTTACGACGATTCGCACCGCGCTGTGGAAGATTTTGTTAAGATAAAGCAACCGGAACCGAAACCCGCGCCCAAGGCGGTGTTCGCCCCCGGCGACCGCGTGGAACACGCAATATTCGGCAAGGGCACCGTGGAAGAATATGAACAGATGGGCGGCGACGCGCTCGTGACGGTCTCGTTCGATAACGGTCAGACCAAAAAGCTGATGCTTTCTTTTGCAAAGCTCAAAAAAATACAGATATAACGGAGATGTGATCCTATGGCAGCCATAAAACCGTTCCGCGCACTGCGCTACACAAAAAAAGCCGGCAATATCGCCGACTGCGTATGCCCTCCTTACGACATAGTCACGCCGCAAATGTACGGCGAGCTGTGCGCGAGGTCGGAATACAACCTAATACGCCTGGGGCTCCCGCAAGGGGAAAACGGCTATGCCGAAAGCGCCGAGCTTTTGAAACGGTTCACGGCGGAAGGCGTGCTTAAAAAGGACGATAAGCCGGGCTATTACATTTACGAAGAAGAATTCGTGCACGACGGCAAGACCTACGTGTTTGACGGTCTGGTCTGCCTCTGCCGCACCTACGATTATTCCGAAAACGTAGTGAAACCCCACGAAGAAACGCTTTCCAAAGCGAAAAAAGACCGCTTTGAACTGATGAAGACCACGTTCTGCAACTTTTCTTCGGTCTATTCCCTGTTCGAAGACGAAAAAGGGTACGTAAGGCGCATAATAGACGCCTACCGCAAAAACGCCGATCCGCTTTGCGATTTTACGAGCGACGACGGCATAAAGCAGCGTATGTGGAAGATAGAAGACGGCGTTATCTGCGCCGCCCTGACCGGGTTTTTCGAGCCCAAGCAGCTTTTCATAGCCGACGGACATCACCGCTACGAGACCGCCGGCGCGTTTGACAAATACTGCCGCGAAAACGGCATAGACTGCGATTCCGGCTATGTGATGATGACGCTTGTGGATATGCAGAGTTCGGGACTGGTGGTGCTGCCCACTCACCGCGTCATTGTGAATATGGATATAGATATTCCCGATTTTTTGGAAAAAGCCGGCGAATACTTTGATATAACCGTTCTTTCGGGCGAAAGCGAAATAAAGCCGGCGCTTGCGAAAAATTCCGCGCGCCACGCGTTCGCCATGGTAACGAAAGGAGGCGACGTACGGCTTCTGGTCCTTAAAGAAGCCGTGGATGTAGGCGCGTCCGCAGTGAGCGGACTCGACGTTTCGGTGCTTCACGATCTGCTTTTGGAAAAAATACTCAAAATAGACCGCGAAAACCTTAAGAATCAAAAGAATCTCGTCTACACCCGCAGCGAAGCAGAAGCGTGCGAAGCGGTGAAAAACGGTTCCTCGCCCGCGGCGTTCATACTGAACCCCACCAAAGTGGAACAGATACGCGCCGTTGCGCTGGAGGGCGGAAAAATGCCGCAGAAATCGACCTACTTCTACCCCAAGCTGATCGCGGGCCTGACGGTCAATCAATTCAAGGAAGTGTGAAAATATGAAAGAACTCGACAAAAAATACAACCCGCGCGAATTTGAAGATTCAATATATATGTTCTGGTGCGAAAACGGGCTGTTCACCCCGCCCGAAAAGCCGCAGAACTCGCCGTTCACAATAGTCATACCGCCTCCCAACGTCACCGGCCAGCTCCATATGGGGCACGCGCTCGACGAAACGCTGCAGGACATCCTCATCCGCTTTAAGCGTATGCAGGGCTGCGATACGCTTTGGGTCCCCGGCACCGACCACGCCGGAATAGCCACGCAGATCAAGGTCGAAGCCGTCCTGCGCGAGACCGAGCATCTTTCGCGCTATGACCTGGGCCGCGAAAAGTTTTTGGAACGCGTTTGGGACTGGAAAAACAAATACGGCTCACGCATAATAAATCAACTCAAAAAGCTGGGCTCTTCGTGCGACTGGACGCGTGAACGCTTCACCATGGACGAGGGCTGCTCCAAAGCGGTAAAAGAAACTTTCGTTTCGCTTTACGATAAGGGCCTGATCTACCGCGGCCACCGCATAATCAACTGGTGCCCGCAGTGCGAGACCGCGCTTTCGGACGCCGAAGTGGAATACGAAGAAAAAGACGGCCATTTCTGGCACATACGCTATCCGTTCAAAGACGGCGGCGGCTTTGTAGAGATCGCCACCACACGCCCCGAAACTCTGCTGGGCGATACCGCCGTTGCGGTCAACCCCGACGACGAACGCTACACCGCGCTGGTGGGCAAGACGCTGATCCTGCCGCTTGTCGGACGCGAGATCCCCGTAATAGCCGACTATTACGTGGACAAAGAGTTCGGCACCGGCTGCGTCAAGATCACCCCGGCTCACGACCCCAACGACTTTTTGGTGGGCGAACGTCACGGCCTGGAGCAGATAAACATAATGAACGGCGACGCCACCATAAACGCCAACGGCGGGAAATATCAGGGCCTTGACCGTTACGCCGCCCGTAAGGCGGTGCTTGCCGACCTTGAAGCGGGCGGGTATCTGGTAAAGACCGAGCCCTGCAAGCACAACGTGGGCACCTGCTACCGCTGCGGCACCACGGTGGAACCGCTTATTTCGGATCAGTGGTTCGTCAAAATGGCGCCGCTCGCCGAAAAAGCCATTGAAGTGGTCGAAAGCGGCGAGATCAAATTCGTCCCCGACAGATTTTCCAAGATATACCTCAACTGGATGCGCAACATCCGCGACTGGTGCATTTCGCGTCAGCTCTGGTGGGGCCACCGCATACCCGCGTTCTACTGCGACGACTGCGGCGAAATGGTCGTCACCAAAGAAGATTCGCCCGTTTGCCCCAAGTGCGGCAAGCCGATGCGCCGTGATCCCGACGTGCTGGACACTTGGTTTTCTTCCGGCTTGTGGCCGTTTTCCACGCTGGGCTGGCCGGAGCAGACCGAAGATCTGGCCCGCTTTTACCCCACGAGCGTGCTCGTGACCGGTTACGACATAATACCTTTCTGGGTCGCCAGGATGATTTCCATGGGCATGGAATGTATGGGCGAAAAGCCGTTTTCCACCGTGCTCATCCACGGGCTCGTGCGCGATTCGCTGGGCAGAAAGATGTCCAAATCGCTGGGTAACGGCATAGATCCGCTTGAGATAATAGAAAAATACGGCGCAGACGCGCTGCGCTTTGCGCTCGCCACCGGCAACTCGCCCGGAAACGATATGCGTTTTTCGGACGAAAAGGTGGAATCCAGCCGCAATTTTGCCAACAAGATCTGGAACGCCGCGCGCTTTGTGCACATGAACCTTGAACGCGAATGGCCGACCGACGCGCTGGATACTTCCGCGCTTTGCACCGAAGACCGCTGGCTGGTCTCGCTTTATAACAAGCTTATTGCCGAAGTGACCGAAAACCTTGAAAAGTTCGAGCTCGGCATTGCCGTTCAGAAGCTTTACGACTTTATCTGGGACGTGTTCTGCGACTGGTACATAGAGCTTGTAAAGCCGCGCCTTATGCAAAAGGGCTCGCAGACAGGCGAAACGGCGCAAAAGGTGCTGACGTACGTGCTTTCCGGCGTTTGCAGACTGCTGCACCCGTTCATGCCGTTCATCACCGAACAGATCTGGCAATCGCTCCCGCACGAAGGCATAAGCATCTGCCGCGCCGCATGGCCCAAGCCCGACGCGCGTTTTGACTTTGCCGCGGACGAAGAAAAGATAAACGAAATAATCGCCTCTATACGTTCGGTGCGCAACTGCCGCGCGGAACGCAACGTTCCGCCTTCCCGCAAGACGCGCCTGTTCATAAAGACCGACCGCCCCGATATTTTCGGCGAAGCGGAAACGTTCTTCAAATTCCTCGCCTCCGCCTCTTCTCTGGAGCCGGTCAGCGACGAATCGGCGCTCCCCGCGAACGTACGCGCCATAACCCACGCCGCCACGGTGTATATACCGCTGGGCGAGCTTGTGGATATGGAAGCCGAACGCGCGCGCATAAAGAAAGACCTTGAAAAGTGCGAAAAAGAAATAGAAATGCTGGAACGCAAGCTTTCCAACGCCGAATTCTGCGCGAAAGCGCCGGCAAAGGTAGTGGAAGCCGAACGCGAAAAGCTCAAAAAACAGCTCGCGCTTAAAGAAAGCCTGCTCGCCGCCAACGCCGGCTGAACCCGTTTTTGGCATTTACGGTAAACAAAGCCCAAAGCTCAAAGCGCAGCTTTGGGCTTTTTTGCGCATACGCCGCCCGCGCGGGCAAAACGCGAAAAAGCCGCAACAAAAAACAAGCAAAATCTAAAAAAAACGCGTCGAAATTTCGTGTAAATCGCCTATTCAAAAATCCACTATAATTTGGTATAATAATAATGTAAAAACAAGCGGTTTCCACGCGCCGCGCCGGCTGCGCGGAACGCCACGCAAGCATCACGGCAATTTTCGGTCTCGGGGGTAAAAAATGTTCATAACCGGTGAAAAAATCGTATACGGCCCAAACGGAGTCTGCACGGTGAAAGGCACCTGCACTTCGCCTTTCGGCGGCGGAGACATGCGTATCTATTACATATTGCAGCCGCTCGACAGCGCCGATTCGGTCATCTACACGCCCGCGGAGGGCGGGAAAGCGGTCATTCGCCCGCTTCTCACGCCGGAAGAAGCCGCCGCGGTGCTGAAAGAGGCGCCCAAATGCCGTTCTCTTGCCGTCCACAGCGAAAAACAGCGCCGCGATATTTACCGCGCCGCGCTTGCGAGCGCCGAGCCGCTGGAATATATACGGCTCATAATAACCGTCCAGCACCGCCGCGCCGCCGCCATGCGCACGCACCGCCATATCGCCGTAACGGACACCGAATTCGAACGCGCCGCGCGCTATTCGCTGTTCAACGAATTTGCCATCGTACTTGGCAAGTCCTACGGAGAGATCGACGAAATGTTCCGCAATATCCTTGCTTCCGCGTTCGATCCAATGCCTTCTGCCGAAGACGATACCGCCGAACTTTAGCGTGAATATAAAAGCAAAGCCCGAAGACTTGCAAGTCTTCGGGCAGTTTTTTTGCCTTTGGTGAGATCAGTTGTCCGCAAAGCGGGCGATCGCTTCTTTTGCCACCGCAAAGTCGGAAAAATATCCGTACGACTCCATGAACTCAACGGCTTCTTCCTGCGTGTACCGGTCGTAATTGCGGCTGAAATCGTCTATGCGTATGGCCGCCATGACCTTCCAGACGTCCTGCGTCCCTTTGGAAAACCCGTCGTCAGGCGCCAAAAAGAGCAAATAGTCGGCGTCGCCGTATATAGGGGGCGCATACAGCGGCATGGACTGATACGCGCTGCCGTCGTCGCGGAACGAATACTCTTCGGCAAGCGTGACGATTGCGGGGATATTTTCGGCGCTGCCGGCGGAAACGTTTTTAACGTAAAACCGGGTGAGCGTAAAATTACGCAATATATCCGAATATACGCCGCGCGGCGCCTCGAGCCCGTCGCTGCCGTCGAAGCGGCTGTAGCTGACCGAAGATATCTTTCTGCCTACGACCACCGCGCCGCCTTCGGGAAGGCACAGCCGCATAAGCTCGTCAAGAGAATCCAGAAGAAACAAAAAGCAGACTGAAGGCGATCTTCAGTCTGCTTTTAACGGTTTGTTTTTTTGCGTTAAGATCTTGCTATAAGATCAAGATACGATTCACTGCATATTACGATGATGTAATCGACAGTCCTGTTTTCCTTGCCCTGGGCGTTATAGCCGTAGTAACGCTGAGTGTCGGTGAGGTTGATATTGAAATCGCCCACGCGGTTGAGCATTACGCGGTTGAAGCGTTCACACAGGATATCGGAAAAGTTCATTGCGAAGCTGTCGCGGTAGATGAGCGCGCAGGGCAGCTGTTTGCGGTTGGTGGCGAACAGCAGCTTGAACGCGAGCGTATCGACCGTGGAATTGAGCAGCATGGAATCGTCTTCGGCATACTTTTCGTATTTGTAGATATAGCCGCTCGCGGTGGCGATCTTTTCGTCTTCGTTACCGATCCTGAGCGAAAACTCGGGAGTGTACACGGTGGCTTTTTCGGAAAGGTGCGAAGGGTCTATGCCGAGGTGGCGAACGACGTCGCCGCCCTTGAACGTTTTTTCTTCGGCCTTGAATTCGGTGGCAAGGTCGCGCGCGGCGGCGGTGGGGAATTTCTTTGCGATCTCGTCGCAGATGGCTTTATATACCAGGTAGCCCGCGTATTCGGTGATGTGGCTGTCGGTATCGTAATAAAGCTTGGACCCCTTTGCCTTTTCGGCTTCGAACACCGAACGCATATCCAGCGTGATGACGTCGGTCATCTGCAGGGATTCGACTATCTGCTCGTAACGGGTCTTGTAGTTTTCCTGCTTTGTGCCGTCTACAAGGTATTCCGGATACACCGTGACTTTGTTGGGGATAAGGACGTAGATTATATCCACGTCGGTATTATCCGCGCGCTTGCGGAAGTTGTTGAGGTAAGTGTTTACGCGGTTGCGGAATTTTTTGAGTTCGGTCTGGGTGAGGAGCGTGCTTGACGTGGTCTTGTCTATATTGTTGATCACGCCGGTGTAGCTTGCCAGGTCGAAATCGTAATACACCTGCGACCCTTTACCGACATTCGCGCCGTAACCGTCTATGCGCTTCATGGCGGTGGAATCATATTCCACGCGGAGCGCGGTTATGGGGCTTTCGGTAAGCGTTTCAGACCGGGCGGTGACAGATAAGATGGAAAAGTTGGTGGAATCTATGGTGTATTCCATTATGAAATACCCGGATATCGACTCGGTGGACGCTTCCGTGGTGCCGTCGGTGGCGGTCACCGTGCAGCCTTCGTCACAGTTGCCCGCTATGATAACGGTCTGTTCGGTGACGTGGACCACATCGGTGACGACGGGGGGATGCGCCTGCCCCGGTTCGACCGAGACTTCTTCGGAGATCTCTTCGGAAGATTCTTCCTTGGAAGTGATGTCGGGTATGGAGTCGAGCGAATCGATATCGCCGTCGGGCGCGCAAGCCGCGAAAACGAGCGCGCAAAGCATTACAATGACCAGAGCCATTGCCGTTAAGCCGGTGCGTTTTGTCATAACAAATACCTCGCTTTAGTTGATGTCGGTGGAAAACGGAGCTTATTCTTCCTCGTTTTCTTTCTTTGCCGCTTCTATGACCTTTTCGGCTACGTCGGAAGGCGCTTCCTCGTACCTTACGAATTCAAAGGAATACACGCCTCTGCCCTGAGTCATGGCGCGGAGCTGGGTAGCGTAATTGAGCATTTCCGCTTCGGGGACTTCGGCTTCTATTACGGTATAGCCCTTCTTTTCGGATTCGCTCATGCCCATGATCTTGCCGCGGCGTTTGGGAAGGTCGCCCATGATATCGCCGGAAAGCGAAGTGGGGATAGTGACCTTGAGTTCGCCGACCGGCTCGAGCAGGACGGCGGAGCACTGTTTCATACCCTCTTTGAACGCGAGGTTGGCAGCGATCTTGAACGCCATTTCGGAAGAGTCGACAGGGTGATAAGAACCGTCGAACAGATTGGCCTTGACTTTGATAACGGGATACCCTGCGAGTATACCCTTCTGCATGGATTCCTGCAGGCCTTTTTCGACCGCCGGGAAGAAGTTCTTGGGCACCGAGCCGCCGAACACGGATTCGGTGAATTCAAGGCCTTCCTGTTCGCCGGGGGCGAATTCTATCTTGACGTGACCGTACTGGCCGTGGCCGCCGGACTGTTTTTTATGCTTGCCTTCGACAGACGCTTTTTTCTTGATGGTCTCGCGGTAGGGGACCTTGGGCGTCTGGAGATCGACGGAGGTGCCGAAACGGTTCTTGAGGCGGGAAACGATGACCGAAAGGTGGGTATCGCCCATGCCGGTTAGGATCATTTCTTTGGTTTCGGCGTTAGTGGTATATTTAATGGTAAGGTCTTCTTCGAGCAGCTTGGAAACGCCGGTGGAGATCTTATCTTCGTCGCCCTTTGCCTTGGGGACGACAGCCATCATGAGGCAGGGGGTCGGGTAGGTGATGGCGGGGAATTTATAACCGAATTCGTTTGCGGCGAGCGTTGCGTTGGTGTTGGTGTTGACCAGCTTTACGGTATAGCCCAGGTCGCCGTATGCGAGTTCGTCGACGTCGGTCTCTTTTTTGCCGACGCAGGTGAGTATGCGGGCGATCTTTTCGGACTGGCCGGAAACTTTGTTGACGAGTATCATGTCTTTTTTGAGTTCGCCGTTCATTACCTTGAAGAACGACTTTTTGCCGAAGTTATCGACAGAAGTCTTGAACACGAACAGAGCGGTAGCGCCGTCGGCTTTGGCTTCGATCTCGGTCTGCTTGCCGCTGTCGTCTATAACGACGTGATGCGTTTTATCGAGCGGAGAAACAAAGGAAGCGGCTATGGTGTCGAGCAGGGCCGAAACGCCCGCGAGCGTGGTGGCGGAGCCCGAGAAGACCGGGGTTATGGTGCCGGTGAACAGCCCGGTGTTGAGCGCGTTGGCCGTTTCTTCATGAGTGAAGGGCTCTTCGGCAAAGAATTTTTCCATGAGCTCTTCGCTGGTCTCGGCAAGAGATTCGTTGAGCTCGTTGACGTAATCGGCCATCTGGCCTTTCATGTCGGCGGGAAGCTCGCATTCAGCGGGCTTGCCGGCTTTGTCGAACCTGTACGCTTTTTCGGTAAGGAGGTTGTAATAGCCCATATCGGCGGCGCCTTCGTGGAACGGAACGAACAGCGGGCAGACGGCGGAACCGAAAGTGTCGCGCAGGCCGGAAAGCACCGTTTCGAACTTGGCGTTTTCGTCGTCCATCTTATTTACGAATATGGCTTTGGGCATTTTGCCGGCGTACTCCCAGCAAAGCTCGGTGCCGACCTTGCAGCCGGATTTGCCGTCTACTACGAAAACGGCGGAATCGGCAACGGAAAGCGCCTGCTTGACTTCGCCTACGAAATCGAAGTAGCCCGGGGTGTCGAGTATGTTTATTTTTTTACCGTTCCAAACGAGATTGGAAAGAGAAGCTGAAATAGATATGCCGCGGGATATTTCTTCGGGGTCGAAATCCGAAACCGTGTTGCCGTCCGCGGTCTTGCCAAGGCGGTCGGTGGCTTTTGCCAAATAGAGCATTGCTTCGGTGAGCGAAGTCTTGCCGTCCCCGCCGTGACCGAGCAGGCAGATATTTCTGATCTGGTTGGATTGGAATTTTGCCATGTTTGTTTGTTCTCCTTAAAATATATATTACTTATTTTCATTAAAACGGGCATTTCGCCTCAAATAGTGATTATACTGTATTTCCGGCGATTTATCAAGTGGAAAAGTGTGAAAAGCGGTTGCTCGAAGCATAAAAATATCATGCTGTTTTTTGTGCGAATTTCACAAAAGAGCGGTCAGTCAAGCGTCATTTTACCTATCTTGCCGCCGCGAAATTCGTCGAGCAGCACGCTTGCCGTGCGTTCTTCGTTTATTTCCCCGCCCGAAACCAGAAACCCGCGCGCTTTGCCTATTTTAAGAAGCAGGTCGTAGTTCGTGTCTTCCTCGCACACTTCGGTCTTATAGCGCGCTTCCAGCAGCGGCGAATAGCCGCGTTCGCGCAAGACGCCCAGCGTATCGCAGGCGAGCTCCGTAAGATCGAGAATATCGTCGCGCACGGAGCCGACCGCCGCGAGCTTGACGCCAACGCTTTTATCGCTGAAGCGCGGCCACAAAAGGCCGGGGGTGTCGAGCAGATCCACGCCGTAGGGCGAAGCTATCCACGCGTTTGCGCGGGTGACGCCGGGGCGGTCTTCGGTCTTTGCCTTTTTAGTGCCGGTGAACGTGTTTATAAAAGTGGACTTGCCCACGTTCGTGATCCCCGCCACAAGCGCGCGCAGCGGTTTGCTTACGCCTTTCTGCGCGTTGCGCTCCAGCTTTTCGGCGCAGACCTGCCTTAACGCGGCGGTGACCGATTTCATATCGGGGTCCTTTTTGCAGTCTATGTAAAGCACCGGCTTGCCGGATTCTTCTTCCGCCCTTGCAACAAATCGCGTACGCGCGCCGTCGCAGTATGCGAACTTGTTGAACACAAGTATTTTGGGCTTGTTTTTGAAAAGCGCGTCAAAATCCGGGTTGCGGGACGAAAGCGGCAGGCGCGAATCGGCAAGCTCTATGACCGCGTCTATAAGCGGAAGGATATCCTGTATAGCCCGCTTCGCCTTTGCCATGTGCCCCGGATACCAGTTTATGGCGGTCTTTTTAAAACCTTTTTCGTTTATCTTCATGGCCGTACTTTCAATCCACCGTGCCGAATTTTGCAAACGGAGTTATGCGCAAAAGCACTTTTCCCAATATGGCGCGCTCGTCCACGCAGCCGAAATGCCGGCTGTCGGAAGAATGGTTGCGGTTGTCGCCCATTACGAACACGTACCCTTCCGGTACGGTGAACGGCCCCATGAACTGGTCGCGTTTCATATTGATACCCATCTCGCGCTTGATATACGGCTCGTCCAGCGCCACGCCGTCAACGTATACGGTCCAGGTCTCAAAATCTATGTTCACGGTCTGCCCGCCGCGTGCGATCAGCCGTTTGACCAGCGGTTTGTTGTTGTCCGGCTCGCAGACGACGATGATATCGCCGTTATCGTAACCGCCGACCGAGGTTATTATGAGTTTCTGCCCGTTTTCGAGCGTGTCTTCCATGGAATGCCCTTCCACCGTGACGTATTTGAATAAAAACAGGAACAGCACCACCATGAGCGAAAGCGCCAGCGCGAACGATTCTAACCAGTCGTACGCCTGCTGTACCGGCGGGATCTTTTCCGCTTTTTCTTTTTTCTTTTGCAAAGTCACTTTTTCGTAAACGCCATCCGCGGCTTCGGCGCTGGGGACCGAGACCGTGTCTTCGCGATCCTGCGCGGGAATGCCGTTGGCGCCGTTTTCTCTGATATCGTTTTCCAAGTCTTTTATTCTCTCCTTATTGGGAAATAAAAAGCACCTATACCGCTATAGGTGCTTTTATCCGAGCATTCAAAAAGCTTAGATCTTTTCCTTGACCTTGGCTGCCTTACCGACTCTGTCGCGCAGGTAGAAGAGCTTTGCTCTGCGTACTTTACCTTTGCGGACCACTTCGACCGACTGTACGTTGGGCGAATGGAGAGGGAAGGTCTTTTCGGTACCGACGCCGTAGGATACGCGGCGAACGGTGAACGTTTCGCTTATGCCGCCGTTCCTTTTGGCAATGACCGTGCCTTCGAACACCTGCGTTCTGACGCGGGTCCCTTCTACGATACGGCAATAGACTTTGACGCCGTCGCCTACGTTGAAGGAAGGAATGTTTTCCTTTAATTGCTCATCTGTAAAAGCCTTTAACAGTTCACTCATGGCTTTCCTCCTTATAATATACGGACGTTCTTACAGAGCTGCATTGGACCGCCCTAAATGACACGCAATTATAGCACACTTTTTATGCAAATGCAAGCCCTTTTTTGCATTTTTTGCATATTTTATGCCGTTTTGCATATTTTGTGCCGCGAAGGAAAGCTTATATACAATATGTTGTGGGCCCTGCCCCGAACGGGATCAGATATTATCGCCCGCGACCGCAAACAGGTATTCGTTGCTGCCCGGGAAATTGACCTGAAGGCGCTTTATGGGGATACCGTTCACCTTGCCGTAGAAGCGTTCGCCGTCGTTGACGGAAAAGTTGGAAAAATCCGCCAGCCCTTTGCCGGTGTATTTGCTGTACGCTTCCTTGCGGATCCAGATCTTGGCGAAACGCACTCCGGTGTCTTCGCCGTCGCGGACGTATTCCGCCTCTTCGTCGGTGAAAAAGCGTTCCGCTATTGCGGGGAAATCGGTCTTGGTTTCGCCCGTGAAGCGGGAAATGTGTTCGCCGTCCACGCCGATCTTGCCTTCGGAAATGACGCAGATCATTTTATCCTCTACGGTCGTCACGCTTATGTGGCGGTCTATCCCCTTAAGCTCGGGCTTGCCCTTGCGGGTGTATTCGATGTTTATTTCGGGGTTGTTGAAATGACTGCGCACCGCTTCGAGAAGCGTGGCGTGACGCGTTTCGCGGTTGGGGTCGTTGTTTAATACAAGAATGTTCAGTGCCATATTACTGCTTCCCTTTCGTAAGTAAGCTTGTGGAATTATTCGTTTTCGGCCGGTTCGCCGGTCTGTTCGGTCGGCTCGGTCGGTTCGCTTTCATCCTGCCCGGCTGAAAGCTCCGGCTGTTCTTCTTTTACGTTCTTTACGACCGTAAAGCCCGCGACGCGGGTATTTTCGGCGGTACGCATGACTATAACGCCGGAAGCCGCTCTGCCGTAGACCGGGATACCTGCAGCCGCGGTGCGGATGATTATTCCGCCGTCTGTTATCAGCATGCAGTCGTCGTCTTCGTGCACGAGCTCCAGACCCACAAGCGCGCCGGTCTTTTCGCTGAGCTTATGGCAGAGCATACCTTTGCCGCCGCGGTTCTGAATGCTGAAATCCATTGGATCGGTGCGTTTGCCGAAGCCCTGCTCGGTCACGGTGAGGACAGAGATGCCGTCGCGTTCGGCGGGGATAGCCGCCGCGCCGACGACCGTTACGCCCTGAGGCAGAGTCATCATGCGCACTCCGCGCGCCTGCCTGCCCACCGCGCGCACGTCGTTTTCGTCAAAGTGGATGGCGAGCCCTTCGCGCGAGGCGGCAAGGATAGTGGACTTGCCTTCGGTCTTGAGCACATAAAGCAGCTCGTCGCCTTCGTCCAGGTTGATGGCAAACAGCCCGGCGGTGCGGCGCGTGCGGTATTCGCCCAGGTTCACGCGCTTGATAACGCCGTATTTGGTGATCATGACCAGGTATTTATCGGCGTCGAATTCCGCTATGGGGATCGCGGTGGTTATGGTCTCGTTTTCGCCGAGCTGGAGCAGGTTGACTATGTTCATCCCCTTTGCGGTGCGCCCCGCTTCGGGGATCTCGTAGCACTTCTTTATATACATTCTGCCCATGTTGGAAAACATCAGCAGAAAGTCGTGCGAATGCGCTATGTAGACGTTTGTAACGTAGTCTTCCTCTTTTGTGGCCATGGCGGTTATGCCTTTGCCGCCGCGGCGCTGCGCGGAATAAGTTTCCGCCGGAAGGCGTTTGACGTAGCCCGCCGCCGTAACGGTTATGACGCAGTCTTCGCGCTCTATAAGGTCTTCTATGACTATATCGTCGTCGGCCTCTTCTATGGTCGTGCGCCTGTCGTCGCCGTAACGCGCCTTTGTTTCGAGCAGGTCTTTCTTTATGATCTCGTCTATCTTGAACTCGTCGGAAATTATTGCCCTTAGCTCGGCGATCTTGGCGTAAAGCTCGGCCAGATGGTTTTCTATCTTTATGCGCTCCATGCCGGAAAGACGGCCCAGCTGCATTTCAACTATCGCCTGGGTCTGCACGTCGTCGAGATCGAACCGGGCAGCGAGTTTTTCTTTGGCGTCGGGTATGGATTCCGACCCGCGGATTATGGCTATTACCTCGTCCGTGTGGTCGGCGACGACCTTATATCCTTCGTACAGATGCGCTTCGCGTTCGGCCTTTTCGAGCTCGAACTTTGTGCGGCGCAGTATGACCTGCTGCTGGAACGCCACGTAATGCGAAAGCAGTTCCTTTAAGTTGAGCGTCTTAGGCACGCCGTCCACCAGCGCGAGCATATTTATTGCGCAGGTATCCTGAAGCTGCGTGTATTTGTAAAACAGGTTGAGCACCACCTGCGGATTGGCGTCGCGCTTGAGTTCTATCACTATGCGCATGCCTTTTCTGCCGGATTCGTTGCGGATGTCCGCCACGCCTTCCACGCGCTTGTCCTTAACAAGCTGAGCCATGCTCGCAAGCAGCATGGTGCGGTTGACCTGGTAAGGGATCTCGGTGATGATGATGGACGTTTTGCCGCGCTTTTCTTCGAATTCCGCCTTTGCGCGCACCTTTACCCTGCCGCGGCCAGTAAGATACGCTTCCCTTATCCCGGCGGTGCCGTGGATTATGCCAGCGGTGGGGAAATCCGGACCCTTGACTATCTGCATAAGGTCCTGCACCGTGCAATCGGGATGCTCCATAACGTAAATGGCGGCGTCGATGGCTTCGTTCATATTATGGGGCGGGATATTGGTAGCCATACCTACCGCAATACCTATGGACCCGTTCACCAGCAGATTGGGGAACCGGCTGGGGAGCACGGTGGGTTCGGTAAGGCGGTTATCGAAGTTGGGCACCATGTCTACGGTGTCCTTTTCGATATCCTGCAGCATAAGGTTGGCTATGCGCGCCATGCGCGCTTCGGTATAACGGTAAGCGGCCGCGCCGTCGCCGTCTATGTTGCCGAAGTTGCCGTGGCCATCCACCAGCGGATAGCGCAGCGAGAAATCCTGCGCAAGGCGGACCATGGTATCGTACGCGGCGGCGTCGCCGTGGGGATGGTAATGACCTATGACGTCGCCGACGACGGTGGCGGATTTGCGGTACGCCACGTTATAGAACAGCCCCGCCTTGTACATTGCGTAAAGCACGCGGCGGTGTACGGGTTTAAGCCCGTCGCGGACGTCAGGCAGCGCGCGCCCCACTATGACTGACATGGCGTAGTCGATATAAGAAGTGCGTATTTCTTTTTGTATATCTATATCCGTTATCTTTTGCGTCTGATGCGCGGAATAATCGAATTCATCAAATTCTTCTGCCATACTGACCTCACTTAAATATCAATATCTGCGTATTTGGCGTTTTTCTCTATGAAATCGCGCCGCGGTTCGACTTTGTCGCCCATGAGCAGCGTGAACATGGCGTCGGCTTCGAAAGCGTCTTCTATGGTAACTCGCTTTAATATGCGCCGTTCGGGGTCCATGGTCGTTTCCCAAAGCTGGTCCTTGTCCATTTCGCCAAGGCCTTTATAGCGTTCGGCAGAAACTCCGCTGCCGCCGAGCTGTTCTATATATTTGTCGCGCTCTTCGTCCGAAAACGCGTAAAACTGCTGCTTGCCCTTGAAAACGCGGTAAAGCGGAGGCATGGCGGCGTAAACGTGGCCCTGTTCTATGAGCGGGCGCATGTGGCGGAAGAAGAACGTAAGGAGCAGCGTCTTGATGTGCGCGCCGTCGACGTCGGCATCCGCCATGATGATTATCTTGCCGTAGCGGAGCTTTGAAATGTCGAATTCGTCGCCTATGCCGGTGCCGAGCGCCAGGATTATAGGCACTATCTGCACCGAGGAATATATGCGGTCGAGCCGCGCCTTTTCTACGTTAAGTATTTTGCCGCGCAGCGGTAAGATCGCCTGGAACTGGCTGTCGCGGCCGTCTTTTGCGGTGCCGCCTGCAGAATCGCCTTCCACCATGTAAAGTTCGGTGTACTCCATGCGGCGATCGTTGCAGTCGGCAAGCTTGTCCGGCAGCATGCTGGATTCCAGGAGCCCTTTTCGGCGGGTGAGTTCACGCGCGCGGCGGGCGGCTTCGCGGGCACGGGCGGCGCCTATGGATTTTTCTATTATCGCGCGCGCGGTGGCGGGATTTTCTTCAAAATATTCGGTGAGCTTTTCGGTCATTATGCTTTCTACAAGCGTCCTGACTTCGCTGTTGCCCAGCTTTGCCTTTGTCTGCGATTCGAACTGCGCGTCTTCCAGCTTTACGGAAATGACCGCCGTGAGCCCTTCACGCGTATCTTCGCCCTGAAGCTTTTCATCGGCTTTGAGTATATTGTACTTTTTGCCGTAATCGTTGAACACCTTTGTCAGCGCCGATTTGAAGCCGGTCTCGTGCGTGCCGCCTTCGACGGTGTGCATGTTGTTGGCGAACGAAAGCAGCGTTTCGTTATAAGTATCGTTATACTGCATGGCGACTTCGGCTATGGAAGTCCCTTTTTTGCCCGAAACGTATATGACGTCGCGGTGCACGATCTCGCACGCTTTTTTGCTGTTGAGATATTCCACGAACGACTTTATGCCGCCTTCGTAGCAGTACACCTCCGGCTCGTGCCCGGGTTCGCGCTCGTCTTTCAACACCAGCTTGACGCCCGCGTTAAGGAACGCCTGCTCGCGAAGTCTGGCGCGGACTATTTCGGTATCGAATTCGGTGGTCTCGAATATGGTTCCGTCGGGCCAGAACTGCACCGTAAGGCCGTGGCGGTCGGTTTCGCCCACGCAGGCGAACGGTTCGACCGTTTTGCCTTTGCTGAACGATATGCGGTAGACTTTGCCGTCGCGATGGTTGGTGGCGATGAGTTTTTCGGAAAGCGCGTTGACTACCGAAGCGCCCACGCCGTGCAGACCGCCGGCAATGGCGTAACCGCCGCCGCCGAATTTTCCGCCCGCGTGCAGCGTGGCGAATATGACTTCGAGCGTGGGAAGTTTTAATTTTTCGTTTATACCGGCGGGGACGCCGCGCCCGTCGTCTTCTACAAGCACCGAACCGTCGGAACAGAGCGTGACGCAGATCTCGTCGCAAAAGCCGGCGAGCGCTTCATCTATGGAGTTATCCACGATCTCGTATATAAGATGGTGAAGCCCTTTTACAGAAGTGGTGCCGATATACATACCGGGGCGCTTGCGCACCGCTTCCAGCCCTTCGAGCACCTGTATCTGGCTGTCGCCGTACTGCTCGGTGGCTTTTTCAAAATTTTTTTCGTCGATCTCGCTCATTTGAACACTCCCAATGATTTATTTCTCTTTGTCCTCGCAACGGTCACCGAAGGCGAAAGCTGTGTGATATAAACGCTTTCGGTAAGCTCGTTGTCGCATAATATAAACGTTTTAGGCAGATCGTCGCACAGCGAAACGGTCTTCATACCGTCCTGTGCGGCTTTCAGAAAGCGTCGGGTGTCTTTTGATACCGTAGCGGTCTCAAGATCGAACACTCCGACTATTTCTTTAGGATCTATTATCTGATCTTTTCCTATATGGATGAACATGGTCGCCTTTCAGTCTTTTGCGGAAAAAGTGTTTTCCACCCTGAACGCCGGGATATCGCTTTCGGGCGCGTCGCAGCCGGTAAGGATAAACTGGCGGTCTTTTAATTTTTGAGTTACGTATGCGCGTCTCGATTCGTCGAGTTCAGAAAGCACGTCGTCGAACAGAAACACGCTTTCTTCGCCGGTATAGAACTTTGCAAGCTCACCTTCTGCGAGCTTCAGCGCCAGCACCGCCGAACGCTGCTGCCCCTGTGAAGCGAACGAACGGGCGTCCTTTGAATTTATAATGACCGCAAAATCGTCGTGATGGCAGCCGCAAAGCGTAACGCGCTTTGATATTTCGGATTCCTGACGGCGTTTGTAAAGCGCAAGGCAGTTTTTATAAAGCTCTTCGCGCGTGAAATCGCCGCCGTACTGAGTTTCGTAAACGAGCTTAAGGTCTTCTTTTCCGTTTGTCATCTCGCTCATATACGCGGCGGCCTTTTCGCCGAGCCGGCTTACGTAATTATAACGGTTCAGCGTTATAAGCGCTGAAAGCTGCGCCAGCCGTTCGTTATATACTTCGAGCATTGGCAGCGAAAGCCCGGTAACGCCCGTTTTCAGCAGATTGTTCTTTTGCAGAAGCACGCGGTTGTATTCCGAAAGCGAAGCCACGTACCGCGGGAAAGTCTGGCAGATGGCAATATCCGCAAGGCGACGGCGGTTTTCGGGCGAGGCCTTGATTATTTTTAGATGATCCGGCGTAAATACTACGGCGCGGAACAGCCCCAGATATTCCGAAAGGCGTTTTATTTCGCAGCCGTCCTTAAAAAGCAGACGTCGGCGGTTTTTGTACAGGTTCATTTCCAGCGTATGCGTGGAATAATTATCCGTAAAGACCAGTTTCAAATAAGATTCCGGCTTGCCGAAGCTTATAAGCTCGCGGTCGGTCTGCCCGCGGAACGATTTTCCCGAAGCGAAAAGAAACACCGCTTCCAGCAGATTGGTCTTTCCGGCGCCGTTTTCGCCCCACAGCAGATTGACGTTCTGCGAAAATTCCAGCTCGGTATGAGCGTGGCTGCGGAAATCGCGCAGAGTAAGACTGTTTATGTACATTTTTTGTAAATACTCAATCCTTCAGTCTTAACGGCAGAACGAGATAAGTGTAATCGGAATCCTCTTTCGGTTCCGCCGGACGAATGACCATCCCCATGTGAGGCGAAGTCATCATAAGGCGTATTTTTTCGTCGCGGCAGGCGCGCAGCGCGTCAAGAATATATTTATTGTTGAAGCCGATCTCCATATCGTCGCCGGTGTGTTCCACTTTTACGACGTCGTTGATCTTGCCTATCTGCGTGGAACAATGAATGGTGAGCGTGTCGCCTTCGAACCTGAAACGCAGCGGCGTGCGCAGTTTTTCATCCACCAGCAGCGAAGCGCGTTCCACGCTTTCCAAAAACGCCTGGCGTTCTATGGTAACGTAAGTCTTGCCCGAAACGGGTATTACTGTCTGATAATCCAGAAAATCGCCTTCCAACAAACGCGAGAACATCATTACGTTATCTATGCGGAAAATGACGTATTTGCGCGTGAACTGCATTTCTATGTCTTCTTCAGCGTCGGCGCTGAGGCGGATAAGGTCGTTGAGAGTCTTGCCGGGGACAACGAAAGTGTTTTCTTCTTTTTCACTCTTTACGCAGCCCTTGGCGGATTTTACCGCCATACGGCAGTAATCGGCGGCGACAACGGTGAGATCGCCGTTTTCTATACGGAACTGTTCGCCCATGAACACCGGACGCGAATCCGAAGTGGCGACGGCGTGGTTAGTTGAAGTTATAAGGTCGCGCAGCACGTCCGCTTTGATCTTGGTGGTGTTTTCGCCCATGAGTTCGGGTATGCTGGGGAAAACCGAAGAATCTATGCCGTGAAGCGCAAAGCGGCTTTCGCCCGCGGAAATAGATACGGTGTTCTTTTCGTCGCATTCAAAGAAGATATCGCTTTCGGGCAGATTTTTGATTATGCCGGATATCTTTACCGAATTGAGCACCACGGTGCCGTCTTCTCTGCCGAAAACGGTCGATTCGGCTTTTATGCCTTTTTCGAGGTCATAGCCGCAAACGGTGAGCGTGTTCCCTTTTAAGGTAAAAAGCAGACCTTCGAGCGCGGGCAGAGTGGATTTGTTTGAAGAAGCGTACATTGCCGGCGTGATGAGCGAAAGCAGCGTTGATTTGTCTGATGTGAATTTGATTGCCATATCGACCGTTCCTTTTTATGTATTTTTCTGTGATTTGTGTCCCTCGCGCGCGTACACGCGCGTTTAGGTGTGTGTCTATATATGTCTTAAAAAAGAAAGTAGAAGCAGCACAAGCAGTAGGGGTGTTGAAAATGTTGAAAAGTGCCAATACCGCTTGCGGCGCTTTGATCCCGGCCGGTGAAAAACCGCCGGAAAACGTTTGAAAAAGCTGTTGACCGAATGTTGAGATATGTTACCTTTCTTCGAGTTCGGCTTTGATATCCTGCATGTCTTTGCTGAATTCGGGGTCGTTTTTGATGCGTTCGACCACTCCGTTGCGCGCAGTGTGGATAGTTGAGTGATCTCTGTCGAAAATCTTGCCGACCTTGTTCAGCGTTAGGTCTGTATATTCAAGTATAAGATATATTGCCATGTGCCTTACGTAAACTATATTTGCGTTGCGGCGTTTGCCCTTTATTTCGTCTGTCGGCATTCCGTAACGCTTGGAAAGCAGGGTAAGTATGGCTTCGGGCGTGATCTTGCTGCGTTCCTTGCTGAAATAATCCGAAAGCACCGTCTTGGCCATATCCAGCGTTATGGGTTCGTTGGTTATGAACGACTGCGCCCAGAGCTTTTTGACCGCGCCTTCGATCTGACGTACGTTAGAGCGTATGTTTTCCGCCAAAAACGCGAGCACGTCGTTGGGAAGATCCAGCCCTATGGATTGTGTTTTTTGTTTGAAAATGGCTGTGCGCAGCTCGGGTTCGGGCGGCTGGATATCGGTGATAAGCCCCATTTCAAAACGGGTGCGCAGGCGTTCTTCGAGATGTTCTATATCTTTCGGAGTTTTATCGGAAGTCAGTACGATTTGCTTTTGAAGCTTGTAAAGCGTGTCAAACGTGTGGAAGAATTCTTCCTGTATCACCATTTTCCCGGCTATGAACTGGATATCGTCTATAAGCAGCATATCCAGATTGCGGTATTTGTTGCGGAACGACGCGGTGTTCTTTTTGGTTATGGCGTCTATCAGCTCGTTGGTGAACTGCTCGCCGGTAACGTAACGCACCTTGGTGTGCGGGCGCGTCTTGCGCAGCGAATTGACTATTGCAAAAAGCAGATGCGTTTTTCCCAGCCCGGAAGGACCGTACAGAAACAGCGGGTTTATCGTTGCGGCGGGGCGTTCGGCCACGGCGCGGCAGGCGGAATGCGCTACCTGATTGGAAGAGCCGACGACGAAATTATCAAAGGTGTAGCCGGAGCCGATAACGCTGTCGTTTTCGTCGGGTTCGGGTTCTTCCTGCTTTGCCACGTACGGCTGCGGCGCGCTTACGAATATGCTGGATTCTTCCGCGGCGATCTCGTCGCGCGAGATGAGCGCCACCTGAAAATCGCCGCCCGCGGAATCGGAAAATTTTTGCTTTAATTTTTCGCGGTAGCGGTTGGTGACTATGTTCTTTTTGAAATCGTTTTCGAGCGCGACGGTTATGGTCCTGCCGTCGAAATCGCTGACGAACGCGTCCTTGAACCAAAGGTCGATTGTGGAAGCGCCGGATTCTTCTTTCATTACCGAAAGGATCCGCGAAAAATGCTCGTTGAGCTCGGTCATATCCATTTATGTTTTTCCTCCGGGCACAGTGCCCACACGATAACTTATATTCTTATTTTATTATAACACACGTTTTTGCGTTTTGCAAGTATATATTTATATATATTATATATATCTCTATTTTCTGCGCTTTTTCATTTTCCCGCCCGTATGCGGAAAAATGTATAAATGTATGTAAAAGTCATAAAAATGCGAAAAATGTATATTTTTATAGCTGTTGAAAATGTGGAAAACTTTATCAACCCCTGTGGCAAACCGTGAAAAACGGTTTTTATGGCGCCTTGTGAACGCTTTATTTTTTGCGCCGGAACATAATTTTGCTTTTTGCTATTGACTTTTCGGGTAAAATATGGTTATAATATACGTTGCCGTTTTGTCGGGCGCGGGGTTTACGGCGTTCCCGCGGAAGGACCGGCAGGACATATATAATTTTCAGGAGGACATAAGACATGCTCAGAACTTATCAACCCAAAAAACGTCACAGAAAAATGGAACACGGTTTCCGCAAGAGAATGGCGGACGCCAACGGCAGAAAAGTGCTTAAGAGAAGACGCGCAAAGAGCAGAGCCAGACTCACTTACTGATCCGTAATATGGAAAAGAGCCGCAAACCCGACACCATACGGGAAAACTATCTCTTTTCCCGCGTTTATTCAAAAGGAAAAAGCTGTTTCGGGCGGTACGTCGCGGTGTATTATCTTAAAAACCGCCGTCACGACGGTACACGAATAGGCATTACCGTTTCGAAATCGAGGGGAAAAGCGGTCGTCAGGAACCGCGTCAAAAGGCGCATGCGCGAATCGCTGCGTTTGCTGTATCCGCTGATGAAGGAAAATTATCTTATCGTCGCAGTCGCCAGGCAGGCCGCGGTCGGGGCTACCTTTGCCCAGATCAACGACGAGCTCGCCGAATTATTGAACAGGGCGGCACTTCTGGATATAAAAGAATGAAACGTTTGTTCATTGCGCTTGTAAAGTTTTACAAAAAGCACATTTCCCCCTATCTTCCGGCTTCCTGCCGTTTTACGCCTACGTGTTCGGAATACGCGATAGAGGCGTTTGAAACGCGGGGGGCGTTCGTGGGCTTTTTCCTTACGCTTTACCGTATTTTAAGATGCAACCCTTTATGCAAAGGCGGGTACGATCCCGTCCCTCAAAAGAGAAAGGATTAACATGTGTAATGCAATTTTTGGCCCGATAAACACGGTTTTCGGCTATTTGCTCAAGTTTTGCTGCACCATTTCGGGCGGTTATTACATTCTGGCGCTGTTCATTTTTACGCTGATCATCCAGATCATTCTTTTCCCGCTCGGCATCAAACAGCAAAAAGCGTCTATCAAGATGGCTAAGGTCAAGCCAAAAGAGATGCTTATCCGCGAAAAATACAGCGGACGCACAGACAGAGTCACTCAGCAGAAAATGCAGATGGAGATCCAGGAGCTCTACCGCAGCGAAGGAACAAGTATGTTCGGCGGCTGCCTGCCGCTCCTTATACAGCTCCCCATCATCCTTATACTCTGGAACGTTATCAAAATGCCTATGACCTACACGGCGAAAGGCAACGTGAACACCGTTACTCAGTACGATATCGCCGCGCAGATACTCGACGGCGCAGTCGCGTCTATAGACGATTCCGGCCTTTTGGAAACGCCGGCGGCCGGATCATCCGAAGCCGTATCGGGTGAGACTTCCCAAACCGAAACGAGCGCCGCGCAAGCCGATACCGAACAGCAGAAAAAGCTTTCCCAGATTCGCGAAAGCTACGTGAATCTTATTAAAAGCTTCGGCGGCAACGAAAGCGTGAACGCTGAAGGCAGGTACAAATCCGGCTATATCAGCGCCGATAACGTCAATTTCAAAGAAAACACCAACGTCGAATTCGCGCTCGTCCAGTTTATGATCGAAGATTACCGCGCACAGATAATCAGCGAGCTCGAAAACAACGGCATAGCGCGCGAATATATCGAAAAGAACATTCCGTCATCGCTCGATTTCGACAAAGAAGTCATCGAATCACTTCCCAAATTCACTTTCCTGGGCGGCAGAGAAACTCTGCTCGACACGCCTAAAAACCGCGGCTTTTCGCTGCTTCTGCTCATACCGCTCGTTATTTTCGTAACAAGCGTGCTCTCGTTCGTCATCAACCAGAAACTTTCGCCCACCGCGGCTATGAATCCCAACGGCGCAGGCGGCGGTTTCCTGCTCAAATGGGGGCTTCCCCTGTTTTCCACTTATCTCGCGTGGGCGACTTTCCCCGCGGCTGTCGGTATGTACTGGATCTACCGCACCGTGCTGCAGATAGGTCAGACTTTCCTGCTTTCCAAGAAGTACCCTGTTCCGGTCGTCACCGAAGCGGAGCTTGAAGAATACAAAAAGCAGATGAAAGCCAAAAAGAAGAAGACCATAACCATAGAAGTTGACGAAGACGATACGTCCTACGACCATCTCGCCGTAAAGAAGCAGTCCGGCGGCAATTCCGGCAACGGCTCCGCCTCTGCCGACAGTTCTTCCGGTTACGATATGCTCAAGGCCGATGATACCGAGGTCAGATCCAAAGTCGACTGGGCGCCGCTTAAGGAAGACGACAACAACAAGAAAGACTGACCGTAAATACAAAGAAGGTTTAATAACGTTATGCAAAAAGAAGTAATACAAAACGCAAAGACCGTTGAGCTTGCGGTCGAGCTGGGCGCGAAAGAGCTTGGCGCCGACGTTTCCAAAGTCACTTACGAAGTGATGCAGCAGCCGACCAAGGGCTTTTTGGGAATAGGCGCGGCGGAAGCCATAGTCAAGGTCATATACGAGCCGACTCCCGCCGACAAAGCGCACGAGTTTTTGCTTAAATTGCTTTCCAATATGGATATTCAGGCGCAGACTTCCGTTATAGAGGAAGAAGACGGCTGCACCATAGAGGTCAAGGGCGAAGGCCTGGGGCTGCTTATAGGCCGTCACGGCGACGTGCTCGATTCCCTGCAGTATCTCGCCACGCTTGCCGCCAACAAAGGCAACAAGGGCTATTACCGCGTTTCCATAGACGTGGAAGGTTACCGCGAAAAGCGCCGCGAAGCGCTGGTCCAGCTTGCGCGCCGCATGGCGGAAAAAGCGGTCAAATACAACCGCTCGTTCGCGCTCGAGCCCATGTCTCCGTACGAACGCCGCATCATCCATTCCGAATGCCACGAAATATCCGGAGTGGCTACTTATTCCGTGGGCGACGGCGCCGACCGCAAAGTCATCATCTGCCCCGAAAACAAGATGAAAAAGCCCGAAAAAAACGGCAAAAAAGAAAAAAAGAACCCTGAAGTCAGGGCGTAACGAAAAGCTCCGTTCCCGTTGCACGGGTAACGGAGCTTTTTACATAAAAAGCGGATATTTGCAAAAGCGCTTTGCCGGTGAGGCAAAGCGCTTTTTTGCTTTTACTGTTTGAATTCCGCGCCGCGGGCGATCATAATGTTCTTTACCTCGATACCGTCGATATCGTAAGAGCTCACACCGCGTTTGCACGCCAGCGCCGCGCCTATGCCCGCCG
>CACYCI010000017.1 GCA_902772845.1 uncultured Ruminococcus sp. | reverse complement strand
CACGCATTGCGGCACTTTAGAAAAACGGCGTGTGCCGCCGGCGGAAAGGCACAGCATAAGCTTGCTCGCTCCGCCGTCGGCACCGATGTAAACGCCCATTAAGCGTCTTTTTTCTCTTCTTCGGCAGCTTCTGCTTTCTTTCTTCTGTTCTGAAGCTTGGTGAAAGCGCGAAGCACGACAAAGATAGAGAAAGCGACGATCAGGAAGTCGATCACGTTCTGAATGAACGCGCCGTAACGCAGAGCGTTTTCTGCGGTAACGACCGAACCGTCTTTTACGACTTCTTCGGTGATGACCCATTTCCAATCAGCAACGCTCTTACCGCCTACGATGAGACTGATGAGCGGCATGATGATGTCATTGACGAACGACGAAACGATCTTGTTGAAAGCGGCGCCGATGACTACCGCGACAGCCAGATCTATTACGTTGCCCTTGCTGATGAAATCCTTAAAGTCTTTCCAAAATCCGGATTTCTTCTTTTCTGCCATGGTTGTTCCTCCTTTACTTAATAATGATGTTGTAGATCCTGTTAGGGACGTATATATCTTTTACGAAGGTTTTGCCTTCGGTAAAAGCAGCTATTTTGCCGGATTCGGCTATGATCCTTGCGGCCTCTCCTTTGGAACAGTCCTTGGGGAGCTCTATGGTGGCGCGCAATCTGCCGCAGACCTGTACCGCTATTTCAACGGTGTCTTCAGCGAGCAGAGCTTCGTCGTATTCCGGCCAGGCGGCGAGCGAAAGCAGCCCGGTCCCGCCCAGAGATTCGTGCATTTCCTCGGTGAGGTGCGGCGCGAAGGGGTTGAGTACCGTTATAAACGTGATAAGGTCTTCACGGGATATCCCGCCGCAGGCGTAAACGTCGTTGACGAAAGTCATCATTTGCGCAATGGCGGTGTTGAATTTCATGCTTTCGATATCGGCGGATACCTTTTTGACTGTGGCGTGGAGCGATTTCACCACTTTTTTGTCCGAACTCGCGGTGATCATATCGGTCATGGCGGCGACGCGTTCAAGGAACTTTTTGCAGCCGCGCACCGAAGTGACCGACCAGGGTGCGGCGGAACCGTAATCGCCCATGAACAGGACGTAAACGCGCAGTGTGTCTGCGCCGTACTGTTCGATAACGTCCAGAGGATCTACGACGTTTCCGCGCGATTTGGACATCTTTACGCCGTCAGGGCCGAGTATCAGGCCCTGCGCGGTGCGCTTGGCAAACGGTTCTTTGGTGGGGACAACGCCTATATCGTAAAGGAAACGGTGCCAGAAGCGGGAATATATCAGATGCCGCGTAACGTGTTCCATACCGCCGTTGTACCAATCTACGGGGAGCCAGTATTTCAGTTCGTCCTCGTCGGCGATCTTTTCGCTGTTATGAGGATCTATATAACGCAGATAGTACCACGAAGAACCCGCCCACTGAGGCATGGTGTCCGTTTCGCGCCGGGCTTTGCCGCCGCATTTGGGGCAGATGCAGTTGACGAACGAATCGATCTTGGCAAGCGGCGATTCCCCGCCTTCGCCCGGTTCGAAATTTTCAACTTCCGGCAAAAGCAGAGGAAGCTCATCGTACGGAACGCCGACCATACCGCAATGCGGGCAGTGAATTATGGGGATGGGCTCGCCCCAGTATCTCTGGCGGTTGAAAGCCCAGTCTTTCATTTTATACTGTACGCCCGCTTCGCCTATGCCGCGCTTCTGCAGTTCGGCAAGCATTTTTTCTATGCTTTCTTTTTTGTTGGTGCAGCCGTTCAAAAAGTCGGAATTTATCATCTCGCCGTCGCCGTCGTACGCGCATTTTTCTATATTGCCGCCTTTGATGACCTGGATGATATCTATGCCGAATTTCTTGGCGAATTCCCAGTCGCGCTGATCGTGCGCGGGGACAGCCATTATCGCGCCGCTGCCGTACCCCATCATAACGTAGTCCGAAATATAAATGGGTATCTCTTTGCCGGTAATGGGGTTGACGGCGCAAAGCCCGTCAAGCCGCACGCCGGTCTTTTCCTTTACGAGCTGGGTGCGTTCGAATTCGGTCTTTTTGCCGCATTCTTCGCGGTAGGCCGCGACTTGATCCATATTGGCTATGCGGTTCGAATATTTGTCTATAAGCGGATGCTCGGGCGCCATTACCATGAACGTCACGCCGAACAGAGTGTCGCAGCGCGTCGTATAGATGCGCAGCTTTTCACGCAGCTTTTCATCGTTGCCCGAAAGCTCGAAATCCACGAACGCACCGGAGGAACGCCCGATCCAGTTTTCCTGCTGGGCGCGGATATTTTCGGGGAAATCGACTTCGGAAAGACCTTCGAGCATTTTATCGGCATACGCCGTTATACGCAGATACCATACGTCCTTGCTCTTCTGAACTATGTCCGAATGGCAGATATCGCATTTGCCGCCCTGGGAATCTTCGTTGGAAAGCACGCATTTGCACGAGGGACAATAATTGACAAGCGTCTTGTCGCGGAACACAAGGCCGTTGTCGAACATTTTGCGGAATATCCACTGGGTCCATTTGTAATAATCGTGATCGGTCGTGTCAACGGTGCGGTCCCAGTCGAACGAAAAGCCCACGCGTTTGAGCTGTTCGGTAAAATGGGCTATGTTTTCGTCGGTGACGACGCGCGGATGCTTATTGTGCTTTATTGCGTAGTTTTCCGTGGGGAGACCGAATGCGTCGAACCCTATCGGGAACAGGACGTTATAGCCCTGCATACGGCGTTTCCGCGATATTACCTCCAGCCCGGAATACGCCTTTATATGCCCTACGTGCATACCCGCGCCCGAAGGGTAGGGGAATTCCACAAGACCGTAGAATTTGGGCTTGGAATGATCGCGGCCGGTCTTGAAAGCGCCCGCTTCTTCCCAGCGCTTTTGCCATTTCGGCTCCGTTTGTTTGAAATCGTGCTTCATAGCTGTATACTTCCTTACTGTAACTTTAATCTTCCTTTATCGGGGCAGCCGCAGCGCCGGCGTCCGCCCAAAGCTTGTCCAGCTTGTAATATTCACGCGCCTGCCGCGTGAACACGTGTGCCACCACGCAGCCGTAATCGAGCAGGATCCAGGTCTTGTCGTCCGCTCCTTCTATATGCGACGGTTCTACGCCGAGCGTTTCTTTGAGCTTGAATTCGACCTCGTCGGCGAGCGCCTTAATGTGGGTGGAGGAAGTGCCTGCGGCAATGACGAAGAAATCCGCCAGCGCGGTGCTCTTTTCCACCGTGAGTACGTTTATGTCCAGCGCCTTTTTGCCGTCCAGCGCGTTTGCGACGGCTTCGGCAATTTGGCGTGCGTATTCGTGGGTGTTCTTTTCCATTTTTATTGTATTCCTTCCTTAATGAGATAGTTCCTCGCTTCAAAAGTGTCTCTGTGTATTATCCGGCGGCTTTCCAGCAGGTCTGATATTGTCAAGTCGAGCGAATACAGGATCGCGGAATCGAGCGCGGTCGGCTCCCTTTTTTCGCAAAGCATGGCGTAAGTGTCGCGTACGTCGACGCAATCCACGAAAGTGCGGTTCTTTTCGATATAATCCGCAAGATAGATCACTTTATCCAGCGGAGCCATATCCGCCCGGCCGGTCGTGTGGTAAAGCACCGCGTCGCAGATATCGTCCGTAAGGGAATAGACGTGCTTTGCGAGCGCGTACGCCGATTTGGCGTGCCACAGCTTTTCGCTTGCAAGTTCGCATTCGTCAAGCGATATGCCGTAGCGGCTGAATATTTCCATGTGCTGTTCTTTGGAATATTCCTTGGTGAAATCGTGCATATACGCCGCGCACAGCGCGGTCTCGTCGGAGATCTGCGGAAAATGACGGTTTTTGATCTCTATCGCCGATTCGGCGACTCCTTCTATGTGTTTTATACGGCGCGGCTCTTGCGCGTACAGGTCGCGCTTTATCTGTTCCAGCTTGTCCATGGCGGTTTCCTTCATCAGCGCGGAAGGACTATGCGAGGTTTTTCCGCATTGGGACGGTATACGGTGACCTTGCGGCCTATGACCTGCACCGCTTCGCAACCGAGCTTATCCATCAGTTCTGCCATTGCGTCTTTGGGGCTTACCGGCGAAGTTTCCAGCAGGGTTATCTTTATCAGCTCCCTTGCCGTCAGCGCGGCGTCGAGCGTTTCTACTGTCGTTTCTGTTATCCCGTTTTTGCCTATCTGATAAAGGGCGTCGGTCGTTTGGCCCAGCTTTCTTAAATATGCCCTTTGTTTTGTGGTTATCATCTGTGTTTTTCAACTCCTTTATTTCTTCGGGGGTGAGGTGGCGCCAGCTTCCGGGCGCAAGTTCGCCCAACTGAAGCGGACCGAGCGCAAAGCGCTTGAGCTGCATGATGCTCAGCCCGGCTTTTTCGCAGATCCGCCTTATTTCCCGGTTCTTGCCTTCCGTAAGCGTGAATATAAGCTTGGAAGCGTTCTCGTTCCGTTCCGCAAGCTTTACTTCCACCGGATTTATCGGCTCTCCGTCGAGCTCGCGCAGATGCTGGATCATGTCCAGCGCGTTGTTTTCTATTCTCCCCGCCACGGTGACGAGGTAGCGTTTTTTGTGCTCATAGCGCGGATGCGTCATGCGGTTGGCAAATTCGCCGTCGTTTGTCAGAAGCAGCAGTCCTTCGCTGTTGTAATCCAGCCGCCCCACGGGGTATAACCGTGCGGGGAGATCCACCAGCGAGCATACGTTTTTTCTGCCTAATTCGTCCGCCGTGGTCGTGACGTACCCCTGCGGTTTGTTCAGCATGACGTAATACTTTCTGCTTTGCGGCGCAACTTGTTCGCCGCGGTATTCCACTACGTCTTTCCCCGGGAATACCCGGTTGCCCAAAACGGCCGGCTCGCCGTTTATGGTGAACGCTCCGTTTTCTATTTCGGCTTCGGCTTTGCGGCGCGACATAAGTCCGCAATCCGAAATGTATTTCTGAAGTTTTATTCCTTCGTTATTTTCCATCTTCAATTCGTCAGTCTTTCAAAAAGATTCTGTCTTTCGGCGTGGGCGCCCGTTTCCGCGCGGAGCGGAACGTACGCGATCAGATGACCGTCGGCGTAAATCAGCGCGCGGCACAGCGTATCGCCTTCCGAAACCGGCGCGTAAACGAACGCCGGCTTTTGCAGCGTATATGTAACCGCGACGTTCGGAGGCAGAGAAGCCCGCACGTCTTCCGCATTGGAAAAGCGCAGCGTTTTGCCGTCTGTTCCCGCCACAGGGATCACTGCGCAAAGCGCGCCCGGTTCAAAAAGCAGCCGCTCTTCGAGCTCGGAAAATCCGGTATCGAGCAGACGGCGGTGATCGGACCACCGGTCGTTGTCGCATAGCGTAACGGCCACCAGTCTTACCCCGCCGCGTTCCGCGGCAGTAACAAGGCAATGCCCGGCTTCAGGCGTGTAGCCGGTCTTTACTCCGATCATGCCCGAATAAACGGGCATAAGCCTATTGCGGTTCACAAGCGTGCGTTTTCCGCCGCAAACGGTTACGCTTTGAGTAGCGCATACCTCTGCGAAAACGGAATTTTTCAACGCCGCGGCCGTCAGGCGCGCCAGATCGTAGGCGGTGGTATAATGCCCGGGGGCCGGAAGCCCTTCGGGATTGGCGAAATGTGTGCGCGTAAGTCCCATGGCTTTTGCGCGCAGATTCATCATGGCGACAAAATTTTCTACGCTGCCGCCGCATTCTTTTGCAAGAGTACGCGCGGCGTCGTTGCCGGAACGCAGCATGGCGCAATACAGCAGCTCTTTTACCGTCAGCACTTCGCCTTCTGTCAGATAGACCGAGGAGCCCTCTATATCCACGGTCTCTTTCGTGACCGTCACGGGGCGCTCCGGATCGAGCAGCTCGCAGGCGAGCAAACAGGTCATTATCTTTGTCGTGGATGCCATGGGGAGCATTTTGTGCGGATCTTTGGAAAAGATCACCCTGCCGCTTTCCGCCTCCATAAGCACCGCTGCACTTGCGGAGACGTTGATCAGATCCGCGTCGTCAAAACAGAACGGATCCGGAGCGGGTTCGGCGAACGCCTCTGCCGCACGGCGGCTTTCGGCCGCCGGAAGCACCGGCGAAAACACCAAAGCGAACGCGGCTGCCGCCGCAAACACAAACGCCCTGATCTTCAAAATACATCACCCGCTAAATGATATTTGCGGGGGCGGGGATATATGACTTGTTATTCTTTCGCCGGTTCGGCACCGTCTTTTTGTTCGCCTTTTTTGGCGTTCTTGCGCCTGGCTATGGCGTCTTTGATCTTGCCGACGATCTCCGGCGCTTTTTCTATTATACCGTTTACGGAATTCAGCGTTTTGTTCACGGGGTCGGAAGGCGCTTCAAAAGATTCGGTGTGCTTGAGGTCGAGCATACGCACCGAGCCGTCTTTGCTTATCACGAGAAAGCCGAGCGGCGTGACCGAAACGCCCGCGCCGTTCCCGCCGGCGAAATGCACGTTCTTGGCGCCGTCGGAATTCTGCTGTTTGCCGTCGTAATCCGCGCCGCCGGAAGCGTAGCCCACGGACACCTTGGAAAACGGTATGATTGTGGTGCCTTCCGCGGTGGTGATGGGGTCGCCTATCACGGTATTGACGTCGGCGACGCTGCCTATCTGGCTCAAAGTCGAATCAATTATCTGCTTGAGAGGAATGTCGTTCATTTTGTTTCTCCTTCTGTTTTTTCAGCTTGCGGTAGTTTCTGTAGCCCTTCAGTAGAGGCGTCATCATGCACAGACCGCGCCACACGCGGGTGGAAAAAGCGATGTCCAGCATGATATCGGGGGAGTCGCTGATAAAATCCGGCGTGATCTCGGTATAAACGGCGCCTTTTTTGCGCGTCTTGCGCCTTGCCGAAAGCGCCAGCGCCAGCAGCGGGCCGGCGGCTGCGCACACCGCGCCGTACAGGATCCCGGTGGAAGCGGGGTCGCCGGTCGCGACGTTGATTTTGAGGACATAGCGTTCCAGCTTGACGTGCTTTTTGGTCTTTTCAAAGACTTTGGACACGGTCTCTCGCGCGAGCGGCAGCAGATCTTTCAGCGGTACGGAAACTTTTTCTTCCTGGCTTTCTTCTTCTGTCTGATCTTGCGGTTCGGGCGGCTGTTCGGCGCCTTCCGTCTTCTTGCCGCGGGTGGCGCCGCGCGTCACGCGGATGAACGCCACGCCGACCGTGATATACAGTCCGCCGCAATATTCTATTCGCACCGAAAGCTTTATGATCAGTATCAGCACGGCGAGCGCCGCGATACCGCACAGTATCCATACGGCTGTCATCAGCCGTTTTCTCCGTCAGTCATACCGTCATTTTCATTTTCGGCGGCGGCGTCTTCCAGCGTAAGCTGTTTTTCTACGTCGATCTGCGGCAGCTGATCGAGCGATTCAAGCCCGAAGCAGCGCAGAAAAGCGTCGGTAGTGGAAAACAACACCGGTCTGCCCGGGGCGTCAAGATGCCCGTTTTCACGCAGCAGCCCTTTGTCGCACAGCGTGTTGACTATGCTGTCGGAATCTATGCCGCGTACCGTTTCTATAAACGATTTTGTCACCGGCTGATTGTAAGAAACTATGGCGAGCACCTCCAGCGCCGCGCGTGAAAGCGGAGGGGTCTTGCGCAGTTCCAATGCTTTTTTTACGTAATCGGCATAACACGGCTTGGTACAGAGCTGATAAGCTCCGTCTACGGACACGAGTTCTATCCCGTTGGAACCGTCAGCGAGCTTTTCGCTCAGCCGTTTTGCGGAATCGTTGATCTCATCCGCCTCTGCGCCGAATATCTCGCACAGCTTTTCCACGCTCACGGGCGAGCCGGAAGCGAAAAGCACGGCTTCAAGTGCGTTATCTATCGGTAGATTGCTCATCGCTTTCCTCCGTTTCTTCCAACAGTACAAGTTCAAGGTCTTCCGGGTCGCCGGTATCGCCGCGTATTATCTCTATGCGTCCGCTGCCGACCAGCGAAAGCAGAGCCAGGAACGTGGCGACTGTTTCGCCCACCGTTCTGCAGCTTTCGAATATGGCGCCAAACCGGTGTGGCTTAAGATCGCCGAGATAATTCAACGTGTATTCGGTCTTTTCTTCCACAGTATAGAATTTTTCGTGGCGGAGCTTTTCAAAAAGCTCTACCCGCTGCTCGGCGCCTGTCGGCATGCGCCGGCTGATATTGATGAACGCTTCGGTCAGCAGTTCGACCGAGTGGCGGCGCTCGTAGATCGGCGGAGCGTCGAGCTCGTCGGGGTCCTTTACAAAGCGGTCGTAATAGATATCGCTCTGCGACCGCAGGAATTCCGCCGCCTCCCTGGCTTTGCTGTATTCGAGCAGCGCGTCAACCAGCGGCTGACGGGGATCCTCGTCCTTTGGCTGAACGGGCAGCAGCATCCGCGATTTTATATACATGAGCTCGCTTGCCATGAATATAAAGTCCGAAGATACCTGCATATCATAGCGTTCCATGGACTTTATATACTCAAGGTACTGGTCGGTGAGCTCGGCAATGGGAATGTCGAAAATATCGATCTTGTGTTTTTGTATAAGCGAAAGCAGCAGGTCGAGCGGACCTTCGTACTGCTCAAGCTTTAAGCTGAGCCCCGCCATGATCAGAACGGAGCGAACGCGCCGAAGAAAAACGGCAGGGTGAACAGATGCAATATCTGGCTGCGCAGCCATACCAGCGGATAAAACAGCGGATCGAAAACATCAAAATACGAAAGCGCGAAAATGACCATCATTAAAACGGGCGCGTAGCGTTCGAGCTGTATAAAGCGCATACCCAACTTCGGCGGCAGCAGAGAGCCGAGCACCTTTGAACCGTCGAGCGGCGGTATAGGGATAAGGTTGAAAAGGCCCAGGCCTACGTTAAGCAAGCAGAAGATATACAGCAAAAAGTATATCGAATCGACAAAGCTTCTTAAAAACGAGCCAAAATTGGTCGCTACTACTCCGAGCGCAGGTATAAAACCCACAAGCCGTATCAGACCGACGCCTATGAACGCCATTAAAAAGTTGCTCAAAGGTCCGGCTAGCGAAACAAGCGCGATATCACGGCGCGGATTGCGCAGGCCGCGCATATTGACCGGCACCGGCTTTGCCCAGCCGAAGCCGATAAGCAGCATGGATATAAAGCCGAACAGATCAATGTGCTTCAACGGGTTCAGCGTCATGCGGCCGAACGCGTACGCCGTGTCGTCGCCGCATTTGTGCGCGATATACGCGTGCGCAAATTCGTGCACGGTCAGCGATATGACGACGGCGAGCAGCATCAGCAGCGCGTAACGTATTTCTCCGTGTCGGATATAATCGATTATCATTTCAGTTCAATAATGCTCTGCTTCCACATGGAAGGAGCTTCTTCTCCCATAAGCGTTACTACCGTTGCGGCAACGTTTGCAAGCCCGTATTCTCCGTCGCGGCATTCCACGGTGCGGTATTTGTCGGAATGGAAATTATCGTAGATATATAAAGGAACTTTGTTGAGCGTATGGCTTGTCTTTACGGCCTTTTTGCCCTCTTTGTTCACCTTTGCGAGCCCGGTCTTCTTGTCTAATTCGTACATTTCGTCGGCGTTGCCGTGATCGGCGGTTATAAGACAGATGCCCTGCATTTTGTCTACGGATCTGAGAATGCGCGCAAGGCAGAGATCGACTGCTTCGACGGCGATCTGAGTGGCGTCGAACGAGCCGGTGTGTCCTACCATGTCGCCGTTGGGGAAGTTGCAGCGCAGAAAATCGAATTCGCCGGATTCTATCTTTTCGCAAAGCACGTCGGTTATTTCGGCGCATTTCATCCACGGACGCTGCTCAAAAGGCACCACATCAGACGGGATCTCGATATATTCTTCAAGTTCTTCGGAAAACTTTCCGCTTCTGTTGCCGTTCCAGAAATAAGTGACGTGGCCGTATTTCTGAGTTTCGGAGATCGCAAGCTGCCTGTAGCCCTTTTTGGCGAGGAATTCGCCCATGGTGTTGGATATTTCGGGCGGGTTGACGAGGAACCTGTACGGGATATGCGCGTCGCCGTCGTATTCGAGCATCCCGGCGTAGAGCACTTTTACGTCTTTTTTCTTGACGAATTTGCAGTCGCGGTTTTCGAACGCGCGCGATATCTCAATGGCTCTGTCGCCGCGGAAATTGTAAAAGATCACGCTGTCGCCGTCGTTGATCGTGCCGACAGGCACGCCGTTTTCGGCGATGACGAACGGGGGGAGATCCTGATCTATCTTGCCGGTCTCGGCGCGGTAAGTCTTTACGGCTTCTTCAGCGCTTGCGAACTGTCTGCCTTCGCCCAGCACGTGGGTGTTCCAGCCCAGCTCCACCATCTTCCAGTTGGCTTCGTAGCGGTCCATGGTTATGACCATCCTGCCGCCGCCGGAAGCGATACGCGCGTCGAAATCAGCCGAATTAAGCGAGCGCAGGAATTCTTCGAACGGGAGTATGTATTCGAGCGCGGAGGTCTCGCCGACGTCGCGCCCGTCGAGAAGCGCGTGGATGCGCACCTTTTTTACGCCGCATTCTTTTGCTTTTATTATGAGCGCTTTAAGATGATCTATATGCGAATGCACGTTGCCGTCCGAAAAAAGGCCCATGAAATGGAGCGTCGTGCCGTTTTCCACGCAGTTGCCGACGAGTTCTTTCCAGGTGTCGGAAGCGAAGATCCTGCCCGATTCTATTGCGCCGGAAACGAGTTTGGCGCCTTGTGCGAAGACCTGACCTGCGCCGAGCGCGTTGTGGCCGACTTCGCTGTTGCCCATATCTGCGTCGGAGGGGAGACCGACGGCGGTGCCGTGGGCTTTGAGCAGAAGGTTGGGGTATTTTTCGGCGAGCATATCGAGCACGGGCGTGTTGGCGGCCGCTACCGCGTTGCCTACGTTGGATTCAGAATGACCGACGCCGTCCATGACTATGAGTACAACGGGTCTTTTTTCGTTTTCGAAAACTTTTTTCATGCTTGTGTTTCTCCTTGTGTTAAAGCCGCCCGCGGCTGCGCAAAGTGCCGTTTCCGCCGCGCGACGCATATAATTATTCAATATGATATTATACAGCATAACACTGCGAAATGCAACTGTTTTTTTACAAAAAGAGGGCGGCGTTCCCGCTTTTTTGCCGATCGGCGCCGTATGCCGCACGGGTGCGCGGCCGCGCAAATAATTGTAATGGTAAATTTACCGAAATTTATTGATTTTTCGGTTCTGTTGTGCTATTATAATATAATAAAATAACTGTAATATGTGCACTTGTCGTGATCTCAAAGGAGGCGTCGCCGTGTTCGGTTACATAAAGCCGCGCTTCCCGGAACTATTAGTAAAGGAAAACGAATTTTATAAAGCCGTTTATTGCGGTATCTGCCGTATAGGCGGCAAGCGCGTTTCGCGTTTTACGCGGCTGATGCTGAACAACGATTTCGTGTTTATGTGCCTGGTACGCATGGCTGTCTGCGGAGATACGGCGTGCGCCGAAACGCGCCGATGCCCTTATTCGCTCAAAAAGAAATGTATGCTGTGCGAAAATCCTTCCGCCCTTTATACTTCTGCGGCGTTCGGCATACTGCTTTACTACAAGGCGCTTGACGACGTTGCGGATCGCCGCGGCATATTCCGCCTTGCGGCAAAATTCCGCGCGTTGTTCGCGCGCGGCATGTTCAGGAGGGCGGACGCGCTCTGCCCCGGCCTTGCGGAAGGCGTGAAGGAACGGCTTTCGGTGCTCGCCGGGCTTGAAAAAGCGCGCGCTTCCTCGCCGGATCTTGTCGCCGATTCGTTCGCCTCCGTTACCGCGCTCGCCGCGTCGTACGGGGCCGAAGGTGAAGCCCGCGACATCCTTTGGGAATGCGGGTATCATATAGGCAGGTATATCTATATCATAGACGCGTACGAAGATTGCGCCCGTGACGAAAAGGACCGCGGCTATAACGTGCTGAACGAATATTACGGCGGACCGGACCGTGTCATTGCGGATACCGAACAGATCGGGCAGACCTTGCGCGACAGCATCCACGCATTTTGCCGCTCTTACGAGAGAGCCGGCGGCAGCGTTTACGATAAACTCGTCTACAACATTGCGGAACTTGGCTCGGCTGACGCTTTCGCCGCGGTGACGGACAAACTGAAAGGAACCGATAAATGACAGATCCTTATAAAATATTGGGCGTTTCGCCACAGGCGTCTGACGAAGAGATCAAAAAAGCATACCGCGCGCTTGCCAAAAAGTACCACCCCGATAATTATGTGAACAATCCGCTTGCCGATCTCGCCGCCGAAAAAATGAAAGAAATAAACGAAGCGTACGATACGATCACAAAGGCGCGCGCTTCCGGTTCGGGGTCTGCGTACAGCGGCGGCGATACTTATTCTTCCGGGTATTCATCCGGCTCAGGCGCGTCTTCCGGCTACGCCCGCATACGCGACCTGCTCAACCAGAACCGCGTTACCGAAGCCGAAGTCCTGCTCAACCGCGAAACCGATAAAAACAGCTCCGAATGGCATTTTCTGACCGGCGTTGTGTATATGCGCAAGGGGTGGCTCCAGCAGGCGCGCGAGCATCTTACGCTCGCCTGTCAGATCGACCCTTCCAATGCTGAATACCGCAATATGCTGGACATGTTTTCCAACACCGCGCGCAGCTCGCCTTATAACACCACGAGCACCGACGGCGGCTGCACCGGCTGCGACATTTGCACCGGCCTGCTTTGCGCCGATCTTATGTGCGGCTGCCTGAGGTGAGACGGCGGCGGACCGAACGCTTTTGCGGTACGGACCGCAGGGGCTTATAATAACTGAAAAGGTCATTGATCACGAATATGGATTCCAAGAAAAAAACCAAACGTATTGCTCTGGCGGGAGTGCTTTCGGCAGCCGCGGTGATCATCATGTCGCTCGGCAGCGTGATAACTTCGCTCGATATGACCGCGGCTTTCGCGGCGGGGATACTCGTCATCATCGCGCGTATCGAATGCGACCGCATCACAGCCGTCGGCGTCTACGCGGTATCGGGCATACTGGCGTTCGTGCTGCTCCCGAACAAGAACGTTGCAATAGTATTTCTGTTTTACGGCGGCCTTTATTCAATACTTAAAGAGTTCTGCGAACTCATAAAGGTCAAACCGCTTATGTGGCTCGTCAAGCTGATCATTTCCAACGTCATGCTCACGCTTATCGTCTGGCTGGGGATGTATTTCACGGTGGCGAGCGACGAACCCCTGGGGTTCGTATGGTGGGTGTATCTGCTCGGCAATTTCATATTCGTCGTGTACGATATTGCGCTCACGTTAATGATTTCCAGATATTACGTGCTGTTCAGGCACAGGAGGAACTGATATGATCAGAAGTATGACCGGCTACGGCCGCGCCAGGAGAATAATAGACGGCAGGGACATCACCTGCGAAGTGAAATCCGTCAACAACCGCTATCTCGAACAGAACGTTCGTATCAACCGTATGTATTCGGCTTTTGAAGAGCGCATTAAGCGTGCGGTATCCGAACGCGTTTCACGCGGGAAAATAGACGTTTACGTTTCCATAGACAATCTCGAGGGCGATCCCACACAGCTTTCGCTCAACCGCGAATACCTTGAAGCTTATATGGATTCGCTGCGCAAGATAAAAGAAGACTACGGCGTAGCGGGGGAGATAGACCTGCGGATGCTTTCCATGAAACAGGAGGTATTCATAGCCCGCAAGCCCGAAGAGGATCTCGAAACTGTTTGGCGCGACGTTTCCGCAGTCCTCGACGAAGCGCTTGAAGCTTATCAGTCGATGCGGGAAAAAGAGGGCGAAAAACTGCGTGACGACATTTCTTCGCGTATTGCGTTGCTCGGTACGTTCCGCGGCAGACTCGCAGAACTTGCTCCGGTTTCGGTCAAAGAGGCGAACGCGCGTATGATCGAACGGGTCAAAGAACTGCTCGGCGGAGTGCAGGTGGACGAATCGCGCCTGCTCACCGAATGCGCCGTCTATGCCGACAGATGTGACGTAACGGAAGAGCTGGTGCGGCTCGGCAGTCATCTGGCGCAGTTCGAAGAAATGCTCGAAAAGTCCGCCGCGATAGGCAAGAAAATGGATTTCCTCGTTCAGGAGATCAACCGTGAGATAAATACCACGGGCTCCAAATGCAACAATACCGAAATGGCGGGCGTTGTGATAGACGCGAAGGCGGAGCTCGAAAAAATAAGGGAACAGATCCAAAACATAGAGTGATACGGAGGCATTGCCATGAAATTTGCCGATATAGGTTTCGGCAGCAGCGTCAACGCCGACAGAGTCGTATGCGTGGTATCGCCGGATTCGCTTCCGGTGCGCCGCCTTGTGCAGGACGCCAAGAACGCCAACCGCGCCATAGACGTCAGCTGCGGTAAAAAGACGCGCGCAGTCATTATAACAGACAGTGAACATTTCATTCTTTCGGCCGAAGAACCGGATACAATCATAGAAAGGATCAATACCGCAGATGATCAATAACGGTTTGCTGCTTATAATTTCCGGGCCCGCCGGGGTCGGGAAAGGCACAATAGTCAACTATCTTGTCGAAGGCGAAAGCAATTATTTCAAATCGGTGTCCGCAACGTCCCGCAAGCCGCGGTATATGGAACACGAAGGCGAAGATTACTACTTTATCACGCGCGAAGAATTCATGCGGCGCGTGAACGCGGGCGAGATGCTCGAATACACCGAATACAACGGCAACTATTACGGCACTCCGCTCCCTCCCATGAAAGCCCATTTCGAAGCGGGCGAAAACGTGGTGCTCGAAATAGAGACCGACGGTGCGTTCCAGGTGAAACGCAAAATGCCCGAAGCGGTGCTCATATTCATCTGCCCTCCTTCGTATGAACAGCTCGAAGCGCGCCTGCGCGGCAGGAAGACCGAGACCGAAGAGGCGATACTCCGCCGCCTTTCCACAGCCAGGCACGAGCTTTCTCTTATGCCTCAGTACGATTACGTAATAGTCAACGAAGACGGCAAAAGCGACGTTTCGGCGCAGTACGTGCGCGAGATAGTGCGCGCCGAGCAGCTTTCTTCAAAACGCGGCGTCCCCCGTATAGTTTTACCCGAATAATACATATTTTACATTTTTAAGGAGATAAATAAAATGTTGTACCCTTCCGTTCAGCAAATGACAAATGAAAAAGTCAACCGTTACGCGCTGGTCATAGCGACCGCAAAGGGCGCCCGCTATATCAACGACAAGCAGAACAAGGAACGCGAAGAAGCCGAACTCAAGCGTGAGGAACACAGCAAGGATATCAAGCTTCCCACCGGCGATTCCGTGAACGAAAAAGCCGTTTCTGTCACCATAGAAAAACTCCGCAACGGCGAATTCAAGATCGTGCTCCCCGATGAGCTGCTCAAAGCCGAACAGGAATAAATGGAAAAGGTCTATGCCTTTGTGCGCATCATAAACGCAACGCTGCGCTATGACCGCGAATACACTTATTATATCCGTCCGGAGCTGCGCGCAAAGGCGCACGCCGGCGCCATGTGCACTGTGCCTTACGGCAATTCCAACAAGCTGCGCGCCGGAGTAATAACGGGGCTTTCCGCCGAATGCGAATATCCTCAGGTCAAGCCGATAGCCGACGTTTTCGACTATCCGGTCCCGCTCAATGACGAAACGCTCGCGCTTTGCCGCTTTATGAGCGAACGCTGCTTTTGCACGTTCGGCGCGGCGGTGCGCACCGTGCTTCCTGCCGGGCAGGAGATCGAGACCAGCGTCTGCTTTGAAGCGCTCGATTACGATAAGTCCCGGCTCAACGACAAGGGCAGTTTCATATACGACTATCTGCGCGAAAACGGCAAGACCAAAGAAAGTGCGCTCGTCACCGAATTCGGCGATGACGTATCGATCCTGCTGCGTTCGCTGACACGGCTCGGCGCACTTGCAATGACAAGCGAGGCGCGCAGCAAAATAAACGAAAAGAAAACGCTTATGTATAAGCTTGCGTCGAGCGACGACGCGGCGTACGCGGCGGAAAATCCGGAATCGTTGCGCACCGAAAAGCAGCGCCGTATAGTGGGGTTTCTGAAAGACGGCGGGGTCATAGGCGCCGCCGAAGCCGAAGAGCTTTTCGGCGTGGGAAGGTCAGTGCTTACCGGGCTTTGCAGGTCGAAGATACTTGAAAAATACGAACGCCCCGAAGAACGAGCTTATTATATTTCCGAACCGCATACCGTATCAGGCGGTCCGTCGGCACCGCTCAACGCGGAACAGACCGAAGCGTTCGCACGCATCTCGGCGCTTATGGAAAGCGGCGAACCGAAGGCGGCGCTCCTTTACGGAGTCACCGGCAGTGGCAAGACGCGCGTAATCATAGAATCCTGCAAAAAAGCAATAGCTTCGGGCAGGTCCGCCATAGTGCTCGTTGCGGAAATAGGGCTCACCGCTCAGGCGGTGGGGATATACCGCGGAGCATTCGGCGACCGGCTTGCGGTCCTTCATTCCATGCTATCGGTCGGCGAACGCCTGGACACCTGCCGCCGTATACTGGCGGGGGAAGTGGACGTTGTGATCGGTACCCGTTCCGCGGTGTTCGCGCCGCTCGGGAATCTGGGGCTTATAGCGATAGACGAAGAACAGGAGCATACTTACAAATCCGAAAACACCCCCAAATATCATGCGCGCGATATTGCGCGTTTCCGCTGCGCGTATAACAAATGCCTCATGCTGCTCGCTTCCGCCACACCGTCGGTGGAAAGCTTCTTCAAGGCGCAGCAGGGCGTTTATGAACTGATCCGCCTTAACTTCCGCGCGGGCGACGCCGTAATGCCCGAATGCCGCGTGCTTGACGTTCGGCGCGACGACCGGAGCGAAAACGGCAAGATCATATCTTCGGCGCTTGCGGAAGCGATCGCCCGTACAGCGCGCGAAGGCCGTCAGAGCATTCTGTTCGTCAACCGGCGCGGTTACGATTCGCATCTTTACTGCATGAAATGCGGGCACGTTTTCAGCTGCCCCAACTGCTCGGTATCGTTGACGTATCACGCGTACGGCGACGCGGGCAAACGCAACAAACTCATCTGCCATTACTGCGGCTACGTTATGAACAAGCCGGAGACCTGCCCCGAATGCGGAAGCAGTCATATCGGGCATACCGGCTACGGCACCCAAAAACTGCAGGAAGAACTGCAAAGCGATTTCCCGTCGCTCGACTGCGTGCGTATGGACGCCGACACCACGGCGGAGAAATATTCGCACGAAAACATAATCCGCGCGTTCGCGCAAGGTGAATACGACGTGCTTTTCGGCACGCAGATGATCGCCAAAGGCCTGGATTTCCCTAAAGTCGGTCTGGTCGGCGTAGTTTCGGCTGATTCGTCGCTTTATATGAACGATTTCCGCGCGGGTGAGCGGACGTTCTCGCTGTTCACGCAGCTTGCGGGGCGTTCGGGGAGAAGCGAGCAAAAAGGGCTCGCGCTGTTCCAGACTTATAACCCCGAAAACGAGATACTGCGCCTTTCCATGACGCAGGATTACGAAAAGTTTTATCAAAGCGAGATCGCGCTCAGACGCGCGGTGGTGTTCCCGCCTTTCTGCGATATAGCCGTGTTCACTTTTGCCGCGGAAACCGAATCCGACGCAAATTCCGCCGCAGAGGCGATGAGCGGAGTAATATCAAAAATACACACTCAAAAGTATCCCGAACTGCCCGTCATTAAGCTCGGCCCCTACCGCGAAGGCGTGTTCCGGCTGCGCAACAAATACAGGCAGCGGATAATCATCAAATATAAAGACAAAGCGGCGTCACGCGCGTTCCTTGCGGAATCTTACGCCGAGATCTGCCGGCTGACACCGAAACCGGTACGCGCGGATATAGACATAAATCCGCCCATAGTCTGAATTTTCACGGAGGAAATATGGCACTTTTGAACATACGCAAAAACGGCGACGGCATATTACGCAAAAAATGCCGCGAAGTCGAAGAAATAACGCCGCGCATACTCACTTTGCTCGACGATATGAAAGAAACATTAAGGGCAGCCAACGGCGTGGGACTCGCCGCGCCGCAGGTCGGCGTGCTCAAACGCATAGTGCTCGTCGATAACGGCAGCGAGGTGCTCGAACTTATCAACCCCGTCATCGTCGCAGCCAACGGCGAACAGGAAGAAATAGAAGCGTGCCTTTCCTGCCCCGGGCAGTGGGGTATAGTGAAGCGCCCCGCAGAAGTGACAGTCAGGGCGCTCGACAGGAACGGAACAGAGAGAACGTATACCGATACCGGCCTGACCGCTCGCTGCTTCTGCCATGAGCTGGATCATCTTGACGGAGTGCTTTATATAGATAAAGCCGAGCGTATGCTCGATCCGGACGAAGTGGAGACCGACGACTGAAAAAGAGGTAACCTACGCAATTATTATGAAAGCAGTATTTTTCGGAACGCCCGAGATCGCCGAAGCTTGTCTCAGGCGGCTCGCCCATATCGGCGTCGACGTGGTCTGCGTTGTTACGGCGCCTGACAAACCTAAGGGCAGAGGGTACAAATTAGAAAGCTCCGCCGTAAAAAAAACGGCGCTCGAACTTGGTTTGCCCGTTTATCAGCCCGCCACTCTGCGCACCGCCGAGGTGCGGGAATACCTGGCGTCGCTGGGCGCGGACGTGTTCATCACCGCGGCGTACGGCAAGATATTCCCGCCCGAAGTGCTGGATATCCCGCCCATGGGCTGTGTGAACGTGCACGCGTCGGTGCTCCCCATGCTGCGCGGCGCTTCGCCTATAAACCGCGCCATAATAAACGGAGACACGCTTGGCGGAGTCACCATAATGTATATGGACGAGGGCATGGATACCGGCGATATCATCCTTACCAAAACGGCGGTCATCCCTTACGATATGGATTTCGGCGCGTATTACGGGCTCGTCACAGAGCTCGGGTGCGACGCTTTGGAAGATTATGTAAACCTTGCCGCCGGCGGAAAAGTCGGACGCGTCAAGCAGAACAATGACCTCGCCACGTATGCGCCGAAGGTCCAGAAAGAAGAGACCTTGATAGATTTTACAAAGCCGTGCAAAGACGTTTATAATCTCATACGCGGGCTCTGCCCCGTGCCGTGCGCCTGCACATACCTTGCCGGCAAGCGCGTAAAGGTGTTCAAAGCAAAATTCGCGCATTCGGAAGGTCAGCCGTACAATCAGCGTTATTTTGATGACCGCGCCGGCGCGTTCGCCGAGCTGACCGCGAACGACAAACATACCGGCGAGCCCGGCGAGATACTGTTCGCCGATAAACGCGGCATCTGTATCGCCTGCGGCGCGGGAGCGATAGTTATAACCGAGCTTCAGCCCGAGGGCAAGGGCAGAATGACAGCTCAGGCGTTCCTTGCCGGGAACAAAGTGATCTGAACCGCCTCACAGGAGGAAAAATGTTTTATTTCGATACGACTTATCTCTTCTTTATAGTACCCGCGCTGATCGTGTCGCTTATCGCTCAGGCGCTTGTGTCGTCGCGTTACAGCAAGTATTCCAAGGTGCTGTCGTCGCAGGGGATAACCGGCGCCGAGGCAGCGCGCAGAATGCTCGCCGCCAACGGGATCACATATATCCGCATAGAACGTATCGCCGGCAACCTCACCGATCATTATGACCCCAAAGAGGACGTGATCCGCCTCTCGCAAGGGGTATATGATTCGTCATCGGTGGCTGCGGTCGGCATCGCCTGCCACGAAGCGGGACATGCCGTGCAGCACTACGAGCAGTATCTGCCGGCAAAATTCCGCTCCGCAATAGTAAAATTCACAAATATCAGTTCCAAGCTCGGCGTTATCCTTATTTTTGCCGGGATCCTCATGGCTATGATGAATCCCCGGCTCACTATCGTGGCGTATATCGGCGTGGTGGCTTATTCCGCCTGCGCGCTGTTCCAGCTGGTAACGCTGCCTACCGAATTCGACGCCTCGCGCCGGGGGATGAAAGCCATAAAAGAGACGGGTATCCTCAACGCGGAAGAACAGAAGGGCGCGCGCAAAGTGCTTTCCGCTGCCGCCCTCACTTATGTTGCGGCGCTTTTCATGTCGATAATGACCATTTTGCGGTACCTTGTTATAATTTCCCGTTACGCCGGCAGGAGGAACGACTGAATGGAGTCGCCGCGTCTTGCCGCAATACAGACAGTTTGCCGTATCCTCCGCGACGGCGCGTATTCTTCCATAGAACTTGCGCATAACGAAGGGCTCAGTTCCGCAGACCGCGCGTTATACGCGGCTATAGTCCGCACCGTGGTCGAACGAAAGCTCACGCTTGACTATGTGCTCGCGCGCTACGTGCGGAAAAAGCCGGAGCCGCAGCTCATGTGCGCGCTTTACGTCGGGCTGGCACAGATACTGTTCATGCAGAAGATACCGCCTTCCGCCGCGTGCGACGAAACGGTCAAGGCGGTCAACCGTCTCGCCGATCCCAAACGCGCCGGGTTCGTCAACGCGGTCCTGCGTTCCGTCTGCCGCGAAAAGCGTCAGGTGGAAGAACTTATAAGCAAAGCGCCCGAAAATATAAGATATTCGCTTTCCCCTGCGATCTGCGCCATGCTGCGCGAACAGTATCCCGATCTGGCTGACGCCGCGCTTGAATGCGTGTTTTCGCGTCCGGATATCTGCCTGCGCGTGAATACGCTGCGCACAAACGCCCCGGAACTTGCAGCAAGGCTTTCGTCCGAAGGAGTCGGATGCGCCGCCGAAGGGACTTGTATAAAGGTCTTATCTGGAGGCGACCGAATGATCGACGGCATAGGCGGCGATTATTATGTGCAGGGCGCAAATTCTCAATTTGCGGTGTCGCTGCTCGGCGCGGCTCCCGGAATGAACGTCATAGACGTCTGCGCCTGTCCCGGCGGAAAAACTCTCGGAGCCGCCATGGATATGCAAAATAAAGGCGCTGTTACGGCTTTTGACATACACGAAAACAAGCTTTCGCTCATCACCGCTTCCGCCGCGAAGCTCGGCGTAGATATAATAACGGCGTCCGTGCGCGATTCGCGTACCGCGGATCCCGCGCTTGCCGGCAGCGCCGACAGAGTTATATGCGACGTGCCGTGCTCTTCGCTCGGCGTGCTCGCTTCCAAACCCGAGCTCCGTTATAAAGATATTTCGTCTCTCGGTCAGCTTTACGCGACCCAGGCGCAGATAATACGGGCTTCGGCGACATATCTTCGCCCCGGCGGAAGGATGGTATATTCCACATGTACCTTCAATAAAGCGGAAAACGAAGAGCAGGTCCGCACGTTCTCAGCGGAAAACAAAGATTTCCGCGTTATATCAGAGCACACGTTTCTTGCGGAAAACGGTCGCTTCGACGCGTTTTACGCCGCACTTATAGAAAGGATACGTTAGATCCAAATGACAGAGCTCATGTCCATGACCGAACCCGAGATATGCGAACTGTGCGTATCGCTCGGCGAGCCCGCCTACCGTGGGAAACAGCTTTTCGGCTGGCTGCAGAAGGGTATCAGGTCGTTCGACGAACTTAATAATCTCCCGGCGTCGCTGCGCGGCAAATTAAAAGAAAACTGCCTTCTTTGTACTTGCAAGACAGTCAAAAGGCAGATCTCTTCCGACGGAACACGCAAGTATTTGTTTGAACTATACGACGGCGAACGCATAGAAAGCGTGTTTATGCGTTACCGCCACGGGAACACGGTCTGCGTTTCCACTCAGGCGGGGTGCCGAATGGGCTGCTCGTTCTGCGCTTCCACCATAAAGGGACTGAAACGTTCGCTTTACGCTTCGGAAATATTGCTTCAGATCTTCGAGATACGCGCGGATACGGGCGAACGTATATCCAACGTTGTGCTCATGGGTATGGGCGAACCTCTCGACAATTACGAAAACGTCATCCGCTTTTTGCACCTTGCAAACGACGAAAAGGGCCTTGGCATAGGGTACAGGCACATTTCGCTTTCGACCTGCGGACTTATAGATAAAATGGACCGCCTTTCGGAAGAAGGACTTCCGGTAACGCTGTCTGTTTCGCTGCACGCGCCGAACGGAGATATCCGCAAAGCCATAATGCCGGTGGCGAACCGCTACGGCTACGATGAATTGCTCGAGGCGTGCGTGCGTTACGAGCAAAAGACAAAGCGGCGCATTTCGTTTGAATACGCGTTGATATCAGGAGTCAACGACAGGCCCGAGCACGCGCTCGAACTTGCCGGACGGCTCAAAGGAACTTTGTGCCACGTTAATCTCATACCGCTGAACCATACCGAAAGAAAAGGGTATAAACGCAGCGAGCGCGACGCCGTTCAGGCGTTCGCGGCAACGCTCGAAAAACACGGTATAACTGCCACGGTGCGCAGAAGCTTGGGCAACGATATTTCTGCCGCCTGCGGACAGCTGAAGGCCGAAAACGACTGAAAGGACGGGGATCGTCATGGTATGCACCGGAATATCCGACATCGGGTTGAAACGCAAAAGCAATCAGGACTGCTTCCGCATACATATCACCAAACGCTATACGGCGGCGGTGGTCTGTGACGGCATGGGCGGCGCCAAGGGCGGCAGTACGGCGAGCCGTACGGCGGCGAGCGCGTTCATGAAGAGCGTAAAGTCTTCTTTTGCGCAGCTGGACCTCGACCGCGTCACGACCGGGGACATCGACCGTATCCTGGCTAATTCTTTGAATCTGGCGAATACCGCCGTGTACGAAAAGGCCGGCACCAGCGATTCTTACGAAGGCATGGGGACCACGCTTGTAGCGGCGGTGTGCATAGGCGCCAAAGCTTATATAGTAAACACCGGCGATTCGCGGCTTTATTCTGTAAAGGACGAGCAGATAACTCAGATCACCAAGGATCATTCTTTCGTACAGTATCTGGTCGACAGCGGCGCTATAACCGAAAACGAAGCCGCCGACCATCCTCAGAAAAACATAATCCTAAAAGTAGTGGGCGTTTCGGAATCGACCGAATGCGACGTGTTCAACGTATCGGATTTCGATTACCTGCTGCTTTGCACCGACGGGCTTTCAAACGCTGTGAGCAAAGAAGAAATGCTCAACGTACTTACCGACGGGCTCGACGACGGTACGAAACTCAACATTCTCAAAGAGCTGGCAAACGAACGCGGCGGAACGGACAATATCACCGCGGTGATATTTGACAGGAAGGGGCAGTAATGGACAAATACGGTAATATCATAGGAAAAATACTCGACGGAAGGTATAAGATACTCGAACCGGTCGGAGTCGGCGGAATGGCGTTCGTCCTGAAGGCCGAAGACCTCGTAATGAACCGGGTAGTCGCCGTCAAGATACTCAACGAGCAGTATAACGGCGACGAGGAAGCGGAAAAACGCTTTATAAACGAATCCAAAGCGGTCGCCATGCTTTCCAACCAGAATATCGTCAGCGTATATGACGTCGCGATATATCCCGATATCAAGTATATCGTCATGGAATATCTCGACGGTATAACGCTGCGCACGTATATGGACAATAAAAAAGTCCTTCCCTGGAAAGAAGCTTGCGTATACACGCTTCAGATACTGCGCGCGCTCGAGCACGCGCACGGCAAGAACGTGATACATCGCGATATCAAGCCGCAGAATATAATGCTTATGAAAGACGGCTGCGTTAAGGTGACGGATTTCGGCATAGCCAAAACTCCGGATATGTCCGACGCTTCATCCGACGAAAAAGCTATCGGTACGGTTTATTATATATCTCCCGAACAGGCGAGCGGCCAGGCGACGACGTACGCGTCGGATCTTTATTCGGTGGGCGTGATGTTTTACGAAATGCTCACAGGTCAACTGCCGTTCACCGCGGATTCCGCCGTCACCATAGCCATGATGCAGATAAACGATACTCCCAAGGACATAGAAGCTATCAACCCTTCGGTGCCTTACGGAGTGGCACAGATCGTGCGCAAGGCAATGCAAAAAGCGCCCGAAAACCGTTTTGAAGACGCTCACGCCATGCTCAAAGCGGTCGATTATGTGATCAAACATCCGGACGTGGTTTTTTACGAAGACGGTGAGGAGCACGATCCCGACGACAGCGACAGCGTGAATATCGGCATGATAAACACCGGCGAGATCGGCGATTACGTTATAAAATTAGAAGATGAAAATAAACCCGAAAATACCGTCTCCAAGCGTCAGCAGCGCAAAAAAGACCGCAAGCTCGAACGCAAGGAGCATCCCAGCCATTCCATATTCCCGGTGATAACCGGCGTATTCCTTGCGTTCCTTTTAGTGGCGCTGGCGCTGGGCGGGTATTTGGCGGTAAAATGGATACCCACGCTTTTCGCAAGCGAAGAGCCGGAGGATTTTGAAGTTCGCAACATCACCGGTTTGATCTTCACTGCCGAAATGCGCGACGAGCTTGAAAAGAACGGCTATATCATCACTGTAAAAGAATCGTATCAGCCGGGCGTGCGTTTCAACATGATAATCAAGCAGGACCCTGCGGCGGGCAGAAAACGCTTTGCGGACGGCAAATGCCGTATGACTCTGTGGGTCAACAAGTACCCCGAAGATCTTACTGTCCCCGACGTTCGCTATATGAATATCGCCGACGCAGAAGCGGTGTTCCGTAATCTTCGTATAGCTACCAAGATCAACCGCGTGATCGATAAATACGCCAACGAAAATCAGGTGGTGTCCACTAACCCCGCGGTCGGTTCCTATATCAATCCCGACACCACGGTGACGCTAAACGTCTGTTATTCCGAGGATATCCAGTATGCAAAGACCATGCCCAACGTCAAGGGGCTCAAGGTCGATGTCGCGACAAAGGCGTTAGAGGATTCTTACTATCTTGTTGTAGTACAGCAGCGTGAATCCGAACAGTCTGAAGGCACCGTGCTTGAACAAAGCATACCGGCTTCCACCTCCGGACTCGACGCGTGGACTACCGTCATACTGACCGTAAGCCATTATGTGGAAAGCAAAAAGGTGGAAGATTACCGTGGCAAAACGCTGCAGGAAGCCAAGAACATGATGGAATTCTACGGGCTCGTCTGCGGCAGCGTGAGGTACGAACCGTCTATTCTTTATGCAAAAGGGACTGTCATAAGGCAGTCGATCGATCCCGGAACGTCGGTGCTTCCGGGCACGGTGATCGATCTTGTGCTGTGCGGCGAAGGCAAACAGTACGCGCCGGAAGTTCCGGATGTTATGAACAAGCCGCTCGAAGAAGGCAGGCAGATGCTTGAAGAAGCCGGTTACAACGTCACCGTACAGCGCCGCGTTTCCGAGACCGCAACTCCCGGCGTCATAATAGCGCAGTCGCTTCAGGCGGGGACCACCGGCTATGAGATCGGCACCAACATAATCATCACCGTCAGCGTTTCCAGGGATTCCGTTCTTGTAGGCAATTACAAAGGATACAGCTTTGTGCAGCTCCTCACAGTCCTGCGCCAGAACGGGCTTTGCACCGGCAACGTTACTTTCAGCACCGAATACGAAGGATACAACCAGTTCGACGTCGTGGACCAGGGCACGCCGGAAGGCGAATACGTCCTGCGCGGCGCTTCGGTCGATATCGTGCTCTACGGCACGGAAAAGCCGGCGGACGAGATCCCTTACGTAGTGGGCATGAGTCAGAACGAGGCGATTAGCGCGCTTGAACGCGCGTGGTATTTCGTCAAGGTCGAAAAGGTCGTTTCGCTCGGCAACGACGGCGAAGTGCTTGAACAGAGCATTTCCGATAACGCAACACACCCGGCCGGGACAGTCGTCACCATACGGGTCTGCGAACAGCAGACGACCGCAGTCGTTCCCGACCTTAGCGGAAAGACGCTCGACGAGGTAATGGACCTGCTCGAAGCGGTGCACCTTTCGCTCGGCGAACTCAATTTTGAACCTTCCGATCAGCCGTCCGGTACCGTGATAGAACAGTATCCCGCGCCGAATTCTCACGCCGATCTCAATTCCGAAGTCGACGTTACGCTGGCGGAATAAAAGCATGAAAGACGAACATAACACCGGCGTGATCGTACTCAGCCGCAAAGGTTTTTTCAACGTGGAAACCGAAAGCGGCGTGTGCGTCTGTAAAGCCGCCACCAGATTGCGGCACGAAAAGAAAGAGCCGCTTTGCGGCGATACCGCCGTATTTACCGATAACGGCGACGGCACAGGGTTTATAACCGGTATCCTGCCGCGCAAGTGCTGCTTCCCGCGGCCGAGCGTGGCGAACGCCGACGTTTTCTGTATCGTGATATCCGCTCAGGATCCTCTGCCCGACCTGTACTGCGTCGATCTTATGACCTGCATAGGCGTCAAATCCCAAGTGGATACGGTGATCGTCATAAATAAATGCGATCTCGCCGACGGCGAAGGATATGCGCGCATATATTCCTCGTGCGGGTTCGAAGTATACAAGACCGATATGACCGGCGCGGGCGCCGACGCGTTAAGAGATCGGCTCAAAGGCAGGATCGCGGTCTTTGCCGGCGCTTCGGGCGTAGGGAAATCGAGTCTGCTCAACCGGCTCTACCCTCAGTTCGGAGCGCAGACGGGTGAGCTTAGCGCAAAGATAGCGCGCGGCAGGAACACCACGCGGCACACCGAACTGTTCGCCACCGGCGGCGGAGGGTATATAGCGGATACGCCCGGGTTTTCGGCGCTCGACCCCGAAACCGAAGACCTGCTCGTTTTTGACGATCTTTCGTATTGCTTTCCCGAATTCGCCGATCATTTCGGCAAATGCAGGTTCCGCGGCTGCGGGCATACAAAAGAGATCGGCTGCGCTGTAATAGACGCTGTTGAACGCGGGATAATACCCACGTCGAGACATGCGAGCTACGTCAAACTGTTCGGCATACTCAAAAACAAGATACGCTATTAAACATGGGCAAACTAATTATTCAGGAGAATTGATATGTTTATAGGTTACTACAATCTCGCCAATTTTATCACTCTTACCGGGCTTGCGTCGTCTGTCGTCGCAATTTGCCTTGCGGGCGCCGGACATTATGAGTTCGCCGTCATAGCGATGCTTATCGCAGGTATTTCCGATATGTTCGACGGCCGGGTGGCGAGGCACGCCAACCGCGAAGACGTCAAATCAAAAATGTTCGGAATACAGATCGATACCGTTTGCGACATGGTGTCGTTCGGTATAACTCCGGCGGTGATAGCATATATGCTCGGGCTGAACAAGTGGTACGATTACATTTTGCTCGTCATTTACGCCGCCTGCGGCGCTATACGGTTGGCATATTTCAATATGCAGGCGATAACCGAAACAGAAGATCTCAGCTTGAAGACCTTTACCGGCGTGCCTATCCCGACCATCTGTTTCGTGCTCCCCGTGCTGGTCATGATGCTCAAATACATAGATCCGTGCGCAATGAGTTGGGTGTTCCGTGCGGCGTATCTTGTGCTGGGACTGCTTTTCATATCCAAATTCAAGATAAAAAAACCGGGCGTGATCATTATGGTGTGCATTTTGACTATCTGTGTCGCGGCTATAGTCGCTCTGCTGCTGACTCCCGCGGTCACACCCATGCCGTGACGCTATTTTACAGAGGTAAACAGACGTATGAAATCATCGCTTTTTAAACTGATAATCGTATTGGTGTGCATCCTGTCCGTACTGCTCGCCGTAGTGCTCGCCAGGAGTTTGGGCAAAAAGTCCGATCCCGCCGAAAGCAGCGAGGTCTCTCAAAACTCCGCTCCCGCAGAAGAAAGCTCTGCGCCGGAAGAGACGTCTGCCGGCGATGAGACTTCCGAAGAGATAACTTCTGCAGAAGAAAGCTCTTTTGCAGAGGAAAGCTCTAATGCAGAAGAAAGCTCTGCTCAGGAAGAATCGAGCGCCGAGGAAAGCTCCGAGCTCCCCGAAGAAAGCAGCGAAGAGCCGAGCAAAGAGGAATCTTCCGAAAAAGAGCCGGCCAGCAAAGATCCCGTGGAAGAATCCGGCGAAGAGACGAGCCGCCCGAACGGTTCCGGCAAGAATTACGAGCAGCCGAAGTATATCACGCGCGAGGAAGGCAAAAAATACATTGCCATAACGTTCGACGACGGACCGTCCTCAAATACTCCCGTATTGCTCGATTTCCTTGAAGAAAAGGGCTACGTCGTAACGTTCTTCTCGGTCGGTCACCGGCTTGAAAGCTCAAAAGTCGGAGAATATCTCACCCGTGCGGTGTCGCTCGGCTGCGAAGCGGCGATCCATTGTTACACTCACGAATATCAGTTCACCAAGTGTAGCGAAAAAGTATATCACGACGAAGTCTACAAGACTGCGGCGCTTGTCGAAAAGTACGCCGGATATTTCCCGATCTGTATGCGTCCGCCATACGGTTCCATAACAAAAGCGCAAACTAAGGCGAGCGAATTCAACGTCATAATTTGGGACGTCGATTCCGAAGATTGGCAGCACACCGGCAGAAAGACCACCGAGCAGGCCGAAGCGAATATCCAGACGATCGTCGATAACGTTGTCAATTCCAAATATCTGCGCGACGGCAGTATCATTCTTTTCCACGATCTGTACCTCAATTCAATAGAGGCGTTCAAAAGGGTGACCGCCATACTCGAAGCAAAGGGATACGAATTCGTCACCGTGGCGCAGCTTATGGATCTTAATTCCAGCACAACCACAGGCAAACGCTACTGGGCTGCCTATTCTCACGATAAATAATATCACATAAAAAAGAAAGTGCGGAGCTTGTGGCTCCGCGCTTTTTGTGTATTTTACTGCTTTTCGCCGCTTTCGGCTATATGCTTGCCTTTACGCCATTTGAACGCTGCGGCCGCCGAGACCGCTACGCCAAGCGCGGCGAGGACCGTCCAAAGAGTAACTATGGGATCCCAGCCGTGATTTTCTATTATCGTTCCGTTTACGGGCCCCGATATCGCGGAAGAAAGATACGACGCGGTGTCGAGCATTCCCGTAATAGTGGCGGCGCGCCCCACGGAAGCAAACCGCATAGGCAAAAACGTCAGCAGCATGGTATTTGCGCCTAGCATCGCCGCAGAAGAGATAGCGAGCAAGATCACCGCGAAAACAGCGCTGAAGCTTTTTACTGCAAAAAGGAGCGAAATTGCCGCTGCCGATACGGCGAACATAAGGGCTGTGGTGAGAAATTCGTTTTTGTTTTTATTGAAGATCCTGACAGACGAAAATGCGCCCGCAAGGTTCACAAAGGGAAGTATCATAAGCAGCGTGGAAGCGAGCGATTCCGTAAGGCCGTAATTGGAGACCAGATACGAATGCGTCCACGATGAAACTCCGTCCTTGAGCACGCCGTTGAAAACTATGCTGCCGAACCCGAATACGGCGCCGGAAGAAAACAGCAATACGGCAAGCTTTTTTCCGCCTATGCGGACGTCCGAAACGCTTTTGCCCGACTCCGGCGCCACAGATGAATAGTTCTTAAAATGGTCGCGTATCTTGTGCGTGCAGACGAACCACACCGCTGCCATCACCGCGCCGAAACAGCCGGAGGCGATGAAGACGTAGCGGTACGAGCTTATTTGCAGGAATATCCCGCCAAGCGCGTAGACAGTCAGCAAACCGACCGGGCTTGTGGCGGAAAGCGACGCTCCGGCACGCGAGCGGCGCTCGGGCGGGATGAATTCCGCCACGCAGCGCACCACGGGCGCCCACAGCATAGAGCAGAACCAGCCGTTGAGACACCATATTACCAGAACTGCGACTTTGTCGCCCGCAAATCCCATAAGCAGGTTCATCGCCGCCGCGCCGGTAAGACCGGTGCCGATCATGTAACGTGGGTCGAATTTATCGCCGAGCCAGCCGTTGACGAACTGCCCCAGCGCATAGCTTGCGAACATCGCAGTCAGCACATACCCGCCGAACGATTCAGTGAACAGCCCGCTGTCGATCATGCCTTTTATGCATATCTGCATACTGTATTTGTTTATATACTGCGCGGTGTATGCCGCCCAGCAGATGATCATTAATAGAGTCGATCTTTTTTTGATGTCTTCGTCCATAGTTGCGCCTTTGCTAATGTTTATCAGATATCAGAAACAGTACGGCGTACGGCTTCGTGCCACGCCGTAAGCGCGGAAGCGCGTTCGGCGGCGGTGACGGATGGCTTATAGGTGCGTGAAGTCTGCCGCGCAAAACGCAGCTCTTCCTTGCTGCTCCAAATGCCGCAGCCGAGCCCGGCTAAAAACGCGGCTCCCATGGCGGTGGTCTCGACTATTTCGGGCCGGTCGACCGTGACTCCGAGCATATCCGCCTGGAACTGCATCATAAAATCGCTCACGGAAGCGCCGCCGTCGACGCGGAGCGAGGATATCGGGTGGCCGCAGCTCTTGCCCATCGCTTCGGCAAGGTCGCAGACCTGAAAAGCTATGCCTTCGAGCACGGCGCGGCAGACGTGCGCTTTTGTGGTGCCGCGCGTTATGCCTGTCATACTGCCGCGTGCATACATATCCCAGAACGGAGCGCCGAGCCCCGTGAATGCCGAAACGAAATGCACCCCGCCGGTATCCGGGACGCTTTCGGCGAGCACGTCGCATTCGTGCGCGGTGCTGATTATACCAAGATCGTCGCGCAGCCATTGGATCGAGCTACCGGCGTTGAAAACGCTGCCCTCGAGCGCGTAAACGGTCTCGCCCTTTATCTTCCAGCCGACGGTGGAAAGCAAACCGCTTTCATCCTTTACGGGTTTTCCGCCTACGTTCATCAGCGTAAAGCAGCCGGTGCCGTAGGTATTCTTCACATCGCCTGTATCAAAGCAGGTCTGCCCGAACAGCGCCGCCTGCTGGTCGCCCGCGACGCCGCAGATGGGCACTTCGTCCAAGAGTGGCGAAACGCCCGCGTATCCGGCGTCGATAACGCCGAAATCGCCCGCGCAGTCGCGCACTTCGGGAAGCATACACATGGGTATGCCCAGCAGGGCGCATATATCCTTGTCCCATTCGAGCGTATTTATATTGAACAGCATCGTGCGGGAAGCGTTCGTATAATCGGTGGCGTGTACTCTGCCGCCGGTAAGGTTGTAGATAAGCCAGGTGTCTATGTTGCCGCAAAGAAGTTCTCCGTTCTGCGCGCGTTTAAGCGCGCCCGGAGTGTTTTCGAGTATCCATTTTATCTTTGTGCCGGAAAAATATGCGTCCAGCGCAAGTCCGGTGCGGTCTTTTATCATATCGCCCACGCCGTCTGCGATAAGCTTTTCGCATATCGGCGCCGTGCGCCTGCATTGCCACACAATGGCGTTGGATACCGGCTTGCCGGTGGATCGTTCCCATACCACAACGGTTTCGCGCTGGTTGGTTATACCCACCGCTTCGGGCCGGACGCCCGCCTTTTCGACCGCCGCGGAAGCGGCTTCGAACTGCGACGCGAGTATTTCGGCGGGATCGTGTTCAACCCAGCCGGGGAAAGGGAAATGCTGAGGAAATTCGTTCTGAGCGGAAGCGATCATTTTTCCGGACGACGAAAAGAGTATCGCGCGGGAACTGGTTGTGCCCTGATCGAGCGATAAAATGTATTTTTCCATGGGCTGCTCCTTTTTGGTGTTGACAATCGCAAAGATTTGATATATTCTAAAAAGGAAAGGTGAAGTTGCAATGATAAAAAACGAGTTTACATACCGTTCCGCGGACGGCGTACACGATATCTACGCGTGCGAATACCTGCCCGAAGGCGAGATAAGGGCCGTGCTTCAGGTGGCTCACGGCGTTAGCGAGCATTTCGGCAGATACACAGGCCTTTGCGAATATATGACCGCGCACGGAGTGGCGGTCTGCGGCAACGACCATCTGGGGCACGGCAGGTCCGTTCCAAAAGAAGAACGCGGCTTTTTTGCCGACAAAGACGGATGGGATCTGGTGTGCCGCGATATAGCGCAGCTTGCGGCTATAGAGCGTGAAAAGCACCCCGGCGCGCCGTATTTTCTGCTTGGCCATTCCATGGGCAGCTTTGCCGCCCGCACAGTGTTCATGAAAAATACGGTCAAAGCGCAAGGTTATATTTTCTCCGGTACCGGGCAGATAAGCGGTCTGCTTGCAAAAGCGGGCGGATTTATGGCTAAACGCGCCTGCAAAAAACACGCGGATAAATACGAACCCGACGCCACAATAAACAAGCTGGCGTTCGGCCCGTACAGCAAGCCGTTCGAGCACCGCACGGAATACGACTGGATATCTTCCGACTGCGCGGAAGTTGATAATTACATAGCTGACCCCGATTGCGGCGGAGCCGTTTCGCCGGCGCTGTTCAGGGACATGATAAGCGGCATGGACTATATCCGCCGCGCCGAAAATTATGGCGCCTGCCCAAAGGATGCGCCCGTTCTGCTTGTCTCAGGCAGGAGCGACCCTGTCGGCGGCATGGGCAAAGGTGTGGCAAAGGTATATAAAGCGATGCAAAAAGCGGGAATAAACGTAACGCTGAAGCTTTACGAAGGCAGACACGAACTGCTTCACGAACCCGTACGGGGAGAAGTGATGTCGGATATGCTTTCGTTCATTTCCTCGTCGGTCGCCTGCGGCAGATAAAGCGTCGCTTTGAAAAGATCTCCGTCGACTTCTATATTCAGCTTGCCGTGCTGGATCTCGGCAAGACTGGTTGCGATGGAAAGCCCCAGCCCGCTGCCTTCGGTCGAACGCGAAGCGTCGCCTCTGACAAAACGTTCCACAAGCTCGTCCGGAGAAATGTTCAGCACCGTTGCGGAGATATTCTTGAATGTCACCGAAGCGGTGTTTTCGTTTTGAGCCATTTCTATATAAACGCGTGTGCCGGGCATGGAGTAATTGCAAATGTTTCCAAGCAGATTATCGAAAATCCGCCAGGTAAGACGGCCGTCGGCGTATGCGGTGACGGCGGATCCGGGCATTTCGATTATGGGATCGAGCGATCTTTCGGAAAACCTGTCGGAATACTCGGCGACAGACTGCTTTACAAGCTCGTTGAGGTTTGTCGGGACCGGAGCGGCGGTGATATTTCCGGTTATCGCCTTTGAAGCTTCCACCAGATCCACAATGAGTTTTTTCAGTTTCTGAGACTGCCTGTCGAGCACGTCGAGATATTCCGCGCGCTGCGATTCCGAGATATTCTCGCGCTTGAGCAGATCGACGTAATTCACTATTGACGTAAGCGGCGTTTTTATATCGTGCGAGACGTTGGTTATCAGTTCGGTACGCAGACGTTCGCTGCGCGTTTTTTCAGTAACGGCTTTGGAAAGGCCTTCGCTGATGTGGTTGAGGCCGTCGCCTATTTCGGCAAAGAGCGCGAACATGCCGTCGGTATCTATTTTATGCTCTACATTGCCGCCCGCGAGTTCTTTTGTGCCGTGTTTTATGGAATCAAGGAACACTGCGCTCGCGCCGGCAAGTACGCACAGGATTATGGAGACTACGCCCCATACGGCGAGCAGTATAGCGTTTCTGTACGTGAATATGTAATAAGTCGCGCCGAAATATGCTGCGGCAGCGACCGTGAGCTTCCACGAGGGGGACATATGGTCGAATATCTGCCTTATCAGAGCGTATATGCGGTATGTGAAAGAGTTTTTGAACAGAGTATCGCCTTTGTAGCGGATCGCCGTGGATATCATCAGCTCTTCAAAAAAGAGGGAGCCGAGCAAAAGAAGGGGAACTATCACAAAAAGGTTCCACAGGCCGGGCTTTTCCAGCACTTTTATGCAAACATAAACGATCCCGTATATCAATGATCCGTATATCGCAAGGCAAAGCTCATAGGGGATACGGTCTATCTTGCGGGTGTGAAGCACGTCGTCGCGGCGGCGTCTGCCTGCTCCGATAAGCACGAATATCAAAAGCAGCGCCGCTATGACTCCGCAAGAGACTGCAATTATGCCGAATCCGTAACGCATTCCGAAGGCGAACGAATCGAACTCCGAGCCGTCAGACGGAGCAGTATAGTAAAAATCGTGAGCGACGCAGTATATGAACCCCGCGCCGGCAGCTATGAAAGTTGAAAAGAACAGGCAAAACACGCCGTAGAACGTGTATTTCAGCCCGGGAAGCCGCGCGAGCTTTTTCATTCAGCTCTTTCCTCCTTCGAACTTGTAGCCCTGCCCCCAGACAACTTTCAGATACCTGGGCTCCGCAGGGTTGATTTCGAGCTTTTCGCGTATGTGCCGTATGTGTACGGCAATAATGTTATCGGATCCGTACGGCTCGTCTTTCCATACCTCGGCATAGATCTTTGCCGAAGAAAACACTGTGCCGGGGTTCTGCATGAGCAGCTTGAGTATGTCGAATTCAGTGGGAGTCAGCGATATCGATTCGCCGTCGACAGATACCGTTTTTGCGGAATCATTCAGCACTATGCCGTCTATGCGGATCTCGCTTTCGGCAGGATGCGATCCGCCGAAATTCATATAGCGTCTGAGCTGTGCCTTCACGCGCGCAGTCAGTTCCACCGGGTTGAACGGCTTGGTTATGTAATCGTCGGCGCCTATGTTGAGCCCCAGCACCTTGTCGGTGTCTTCGCCTTTGGCGGAAAGGAATATGACCGGAACGTTGGAAAAAGCGCGTATCTGTGCCACGGCGGTGATACCGTCCGTTTTGGGCATCATTATATCCATGATGACAAGCTGCACCGGCTCATTTTTAACGGCTTCGATCGCGTCGGCGCCGTTTGAACAGCCGATGACGTTGTAGCCTTCGGCGGAAAGATATATCTTGACAGCCGAAACGATGTCGGCGTCGTCGTCGCAAACGAGAATTTTTGTCATTTTTATGCTCCTTGATATCGGTGGGCTCATTTTTCGGGAATAAAATATATGTATTCCATTTCGGTAAGCACGTTCTCTTTTCCGTAGCCGTCTACAGTGGTTATTTTAACGTTATTGCCGTTTTCGTCATAGTAATAAATGTCGCTTTTCAAAAGCGATCCGAACGAATAGACTTCGTTCGTCGCTTTGCCGTCTTCGTATATGAACAGACTTTTTTGATTCTCTGTGCCGTCTTTGTCGTAAAGTATCCACGAGACGAGCCTTCCCAGATCGTCATAAGTGTATACGGAGCTGCCCGTGCTGTTGCTTTCTTCGTATTTTACCCCTGCTGCGGTATACTTCTCCTGCGACGTGGTTCCGTTTGGTGAAACTTTGTTTATTACGTAATCGCCGTTTTCGGAATATGTGTAATCGTATGCGGTCACTTTGCCGTTCAGTTCAACGTCGATATGAATGGTCCTGCCGGATCCGTCGAAAGCATAATCATAAGAAGTGACTGCCGCATCTTCATTTTTGTATTTTCGCGATTCTTTTATAACAAGACCTTTATCGTTGTATTCGTAATACGATACGCGTTCGATCTTTCCGCTTTTATCGTAGCTTGTCTCATTCAGAAGATTGCCGTTATTGTCGTATTCATATAAAATGTAAGCGCCGGTGTCATAACGCAAAGCGGTGCGCCGTCCGAATGAGTCGTATTCATAGGTCTCTTTTCCCCATGTACGCGTAGCGCTGCATAGCAGGTAAATGCCTTCAGCTTCTTCAGCAGATACCTGCAAATAAGACTCCTCGCGGTCCGGAACGCTTTCGGTTTCCGGGATGCTATTTTCTGATCCCTGTGATGGCTGAGTTTCGGTCTGCCTGCATGAGACAAACGAAAATATGAAAACCAGGGCGAAAGTAAGCGCTATTATCTCTCTAACCATTGACCTTGACATGGATTATCCTCCCGTTGTTTTTATCGTTTCTGTCTTGTGAAGCGATCCCAAAGTAATAATTCTCCCCGTCAGCCGCAAAGCTCACCGCGGTGGTCTCGTATTCAAATTCAAAGATCTTTTCCAAAGTTTTATTGCCTTCGTCCGCAAAACGGTATACGGTCATGACGTATGCGTTCCCGTTGTAAGACACGCACATTATATTCAGCACGCCGTCGTTAAGGTAAATATCCTGAACGACGCCGGTTTGAGGCATTTTAATTAGCCGTGGCTCCGCATCCGTTCCGCATTCGTATAAGCGGCCGGTAGTGAAATAAAACTTGCCGTTGTATTCCGCTTTGCTTTGAATGACGTATTTACGCATTCCTTGCTGCGATATTTTTCCGTGCCAGGAAAGCGCATATTCAAATACTTCGCCGTCATATTTATATAAGTTCAATTTACCGTCTTCCGAAGCGAGCGCGTAAACGTCGCCGCCAAATGCGAAAACGTCTTGCAAAAACACCGTTCGTTTTACCTTTTCGCCTTCGCGCATAAGCGGAACGACCGAAAAGCTCTTGCCGCCGTTTGACGATACAGCGACATAGCAATAAACGGTATCGGCTTCGTTTTCGATAGCGGCGAATATCCTGCCTTCGGCAAACGCAAGATCAAAGCAGTGCGATGCGTTTGGAATAGAACGATATTTTATCCATTCGTCTTCGTACTTGTAGAACGAAGCCCAATCCCAGCTTTCCTGCGAATCGGCTCCGGGACAGTAAAGAGCGCCTTCGTGTATATAAAAGCGGCTTATTTCTTCCTCCGGCAGAGTGGCGCCAAGTTCCCATTTGCCGGAATAAGTGTCGTAATACCACATTTGCACCGGCCCGGAATTCACGGAAAGATCCCCGCTCCCTACAAAAAGCTTGCCGTTGCAGAAAGCCATATCCCATGGGACTATTGAAATATCGTTGTAATGATATTTGCCTCCGAGCGGGACTCCGAGATCCCTGACGACGATGTCGGACGGTCCTTCCGTACTGTTTACCGTTTCTTCAGAGCTTTCAGCAGGCTGTTCAGCGCTCGCCGGCGTGTCAGAGACTGTTTCCTGTTTGCTTTCGTCTTTGGCGGGCGCGGCGCAGCCGCAGATCAAACAAGCGATCAAAAGTACCGCCGAAAGCATTACGCAAGGTTTTTTCAATCCGCGTCTCCCCCCAAAGACATTTTTACTTATGTATTATACTATATTCCGGCCGTTAAAGCAATAAAATTTTGAAAATTCTTGACGAATGGCGTTTGGAGTGTTATAATATTGCGAAAATCGTTATTGTATCGGGAGTGAAAATATGGAAAAATTCAGAGTTGGTATAATCGGCACCGGCGGGATCGCGCATTCGCATATGGCGGGCTATAAAGCGTGCCCGGACGTGGAAGTGGTCGCGCTGTGCGATCTCGACGTAGAAAAAGCGAAAGCGTTCGGCAGGAACAACGGGATCCCCGACGCGCGTGTATACGAAAAATACGAAGATATGCTTGCAAACGAAAAGCTCGACGCAGTATCGGTCTGCACCTGGAACGCCGCACATAAGGCGCCCACGGTCGCCGCGCTCAACGCGGGCGTGAACGTCATTTGCGAAAAGCCCATGGCGATGAACAGGTTCGAAGCCGAAGAGATGCGCGCCGCCGCGGAAAAGAGCGGAAAGCTTTTGCAGATCGGTTTCGTGCGCAGATTCGGCAACGACGCCGACATACTCAAGACCTTTATAGACGCCGGCTCGATGGGTGATATCTATTACGCCAAAGCGACCTATCTCCGCCGCAACGGCTGCCCGGGCAGATGGTTCGGCGACAAGGCGTATTCCGGCGGCGGCCCGCTCATAGACCTGGGCGTGCACGTAATGGACCTTGTACGGTATCTGTGCCACAATCCCAAGCCGGTTTCGGCATACGGCTTCACTTACGACAATCTCGGCTACAACCGCGCTTCCGGCGGTCAGACCTGGATGGCTTCCACCTCCAGCGCCGTAAAGGAATTCAAATACGACGTTGAAGATTTTGTCGGTGCCATTATTAAATTCGATAACGGACTCACGCTCAACGTAGAGGCGAGCTTCAACCTGAATATAAAGCACGACGTTGGCAACATAGAACTGTTCGGCACGAAATCCGGTGCGCGTATCGATCCGCAGATCGAATTCTTCACCGATATGAACGGTATGTTGGTGGATGTAAAGCCCAGCGGGAATTCGGCGCTAGCTTTCAACGGCCTTTTCGAAAATGAAATACGCCACTTCGTCAACTGCGCGCAGGGCAAGGAAGCTTGCCGCGCACCCGCAGAAGACGGAGTGACGCTAATGAAAATGATCGACGCCATTTACGAATCCGCCAAAACGGGCAGACTTGTAAATATAGATTGATCAAAACGATCTTCAGTTTATAACGGCGCCGCTTGCGGGGTGCTGCGTTTCGGCAAAATACGGGTTTCCGTACAAAGCTGCCGTGACGCAAAACAGTATCTCCGCGGCGGTGCTTCTTTTCGGGTCGTCATCGGCAGTATCGCGGTAGCCGATAAGCGCACCGCCGTTTTTTACGGCAAAAGTGCGGATCGCGTTCAGCAGCGCGGTCGATATTTCGCCGTCCATCGGCACACCGCATACAAGCAGCGCCGTGAGCACGCGCGCCGTGGCGACAGAACTCGAAACGCCTTCCGCGTTAAGCACGGTGTTGTCGTTTTGTATGCAGTTGCCCAGATATACCAGCGCCGAATCATGCAGCGTGTCTTCGAGCACCTGAGTGCGTACGCTTCCGCGTATCAGCATATATGTCATAAGCGAAGCGGCGGTGTCTTCGGCGCTTATGCGCGCGCTGCTTCCGGCGCTTTGCGGGTATTCGTAAGATCCGCCCGATATCTCGTCCTGGCGTGCGGTCAGCGATTCCGCGACAGACGCACGGTCATATTCGGCGCCGTACAATTCCAGCGCCAGCACGGTCACGTACAGGGCGACGGTCGGAATGCTTTCTGTATCTGCGATAGATACGGCAAGGCGCCGCGCTCTTTCTTCTGCGTTCGCCCCGGTCTCCGTGCGTATGCCGGCGCGTTCGAGCAGAGAGTGAGCGATAACGTACTCTGCGTCAGGCACATCTTCCGCAAAAAGGGCGGAAAGGTCCGCGGCGGTCAGATCCTTGCCCGCGGCGAGCAGGGAAGCGGCTTCTGCGCAGCTGCCCGGCTTTTTACCGGAGTAAAACGAATCGAGCTCTGAAAACATGACTTTGCGAACGTCTTCCTTTTCGGGAACATCTTTTTTGCAAGCGCAGAGCATATCGCAAAGCAAAAGTACAAATAATACTATGCAAAGGATCTTTTTCATCTGTTTGACCTCGGCTTGAATAAAACATAAGGCATAATGCGGTCGCCCGTATTATGCCTTTGCTTTTGTCGTTTGACTTATTACTTAATGGTGACCTGGCCGCCGACTTCTTCGAGCTGCTTTTTGAGTTCTTCGGCTTCTTCCTTGGAAACGCCGGTCTTGACTGCCTTGGGAGCAGCGGTAACAAGATCTTTAGCTTCGCCGAGCGAAAGACCGGTGATGTCTTTGACGGCTTTGATGACTTTGAGCTTGGCAGCGGCGTCGAAGCCGGTGAGTTCAACGTCAAATTCAGTCTTTTCTTCTGCAGCGGGAGCGGCAGCGGCAGCGGGGCCGGCAGCAACGGCTACGGGAGCGGCGGAAACACCGAATTCTTCTTCGAGCGCCTTGACGAGATCGGCAACTTCGAGAATGGTCATAGATTTTACGAGTTCAAGGATCTGAGTGGTTTTTTCATTAGCCATGATAATAATTCCT
>CACYCI010000016.1 GCA_902772845.1 uncultured Ruminococcus sp. | reverse complement strand
GTTCATCTGATAGCAGAGAACGTCTTTGTCGCCGACGGTGATGTTGACCTGAGTTTTGTTGTCGGTCTTCTTGTTGACGACGCCGGTAAGAGAATACGGGCCGCCGGGAAGAGCTGTGCCGGGTTCGAGCGCGAACGCTGCGGCGAGGATCTCTTCTTCGGTCGTGGGAGCCACGAAAGCGGGGATAACGTCGAACGAAGCGTTTTCGAGCGCGGTGCCGTAAGTGGTCACTGCCGCGACCGCCGCGAGATCGACGTTGTAGAGTCTGATCTGGCTGCCGACTTCGACTTCGTCGAACACGCCCCAGACGGGGTCGGAAGCGGCTTCGCCGTTGATGCCTATGATATAGCCGCCTTCGGGAACTTCAACGTCGGCTTTGCCGTAAGCGGTGCCGTAGTTGGAGTTTACCAAAGTGACGACGTTGTCGCTGCCGACAACGATGATGGCGTAATAGTTCCAGTCACGATATTTGTCGTTTCTGAATTTGTAAAGGATGTCGGTAAGAGTGGATTCGCCGCTGGTAAGTCTGGTTATGATGGTAACGTCTTTTGCAGCATAACCGATAGCGGTCTTGATCTGATATTTACCGGCGGCTTTGGAAACGGTAACGAACGTGCAGTTCTTATCGAATTCGACAAGTCCGTTGAAGTTCTTTATAGTGCCGGTAACTTTGATGGTATCGCCGACTTCGACCGTGGCGGCATCGTCGCCTTTCATCTGATAGCAATGAATGGCTTTTTCTGCGCCGTTGCCGTCGAGAACGTGGATGTTGACGGTAACGTTAGAATACTTGGCGTTGTATGCGGTCACTATAGCGGATACCTTGCCGGTAAGAGTCTTTGCTCCTTCGAGCGACTGGCCCGCTTCGAGTTTGAACGCGGCGTCGACTATATCGGCTTCGGACTCTGTGGCATCGTCAGCGATGACGGTGAGCCCGAGAGAAAGCACCATAGCGAGTGCAAGAATCATACTTAAGATTCTCTTTTTCATTTTTTCCTCCTGATTTTTTAATAATAAAATATGGGGAATCCTGATTCGGCGGCGCAAACTGAACCTGCTCCGCCGCGCGGGGTCGCATGGTTTTTCTTTTTTACCTCCTGTTTGAAAAATATTGTTTCGGTTCTGTTTCATTATAATTCATAGTTTGGTAATTTGCAATAGCGAATAACGATTTTTTGCGGATTTTTTTGTAACATATTATCACAACGCACAATTTTTATTTGACCTTTTTGTAACATTTGACCATATCGGCAAGTTTGCTATTGAAAAACCAAATGACGTGTGTTATACTTGATTCGTAAAGCGTTATTATTTAATTATATTATAAAAAAGGAAAGGAGCGCCGTATATTTATGAAAATGGGAATAGACGGACAACCCGAGGATCTGCTGAAAGACGCACGTCAGGACGCGCCGGAAAACGAAAACGGCAAGGCCGAAGGCAAGCCGACCTTCAGGTCGCGCCTGGAAAGCTTTTGGTATTTTTACAAATGGCACACGATAATAGGCGTGGTGCTCGTTGCGGCGCTCGCCATATCTATAGCGCAGCTTTTCCGCAACACGGCGCCGGACGCATATATAATGTACGTCGGTCCTTCCACGCTGTACGTCAAGAACAAGGACGAAATGTCCGCGCGCGCCGCGCTGGACATATACGACCACAACGGCGACGGCAAAACGCACGTTTCGCTTTTGGAAATAACGGTCGGTATCGGCGAAGACCTTCCCTATACCGCCTACGAAGCCAACGTCGACGCCAACAAGCGGTTCCTTTCGGAGCTGGCGTCCGGCGATTCGGTCATATATCTGCTTGAAGAATCGTTCTTTGAAAAAGCCGCGGAACAGAAACTGCTTTGCCCGCTCGCAGAGCTCATAGATCCTTCGCTCCTGCCGGACGATATGTACGACGAATGCGCGGTGCGCGTGAGCGAGCTGGATTATTTCAAGCAGGAAGGCTTTTCTTCGGTCCCCGACGACACGCTGCTTTGCATCCGCCGCTCGCCGGAAAACGATCAGATCTCTTACGGCAAGACGCAGGAATACTGGTCGTGCAATAAAGCGCTGGTGGTAAAAATGCTGACCTACCGGGCGGAAAACAGCGAACCCAAAGCGGCAAAGGCGTTCAATAACGGTAAAAACGACGTCGTCATAGGAATTTACGATTCGGTCCGCCATTACGTTTCGGACGGAAAAAAGCTGACGTACGCCGCGTCTTCCATACTCAAAGACGCCAATTCCGACGGCAGGACGCTGCTCGCCGTTGACCCCGTGCTGACCGGCGGAAAGAACGACGCCGGCGCGTACCTTGCGGCCCAGATAGCCGAAGGCGGCGAAGTGCTTTTTATAGCCAACGCCGAATATTACGCAAAGCTTAAAGAAAGCGGTATACTCCGCCCCGTATCGGAGCTCGTCGGCAACTACGCCGAACTGCTGGGCAGCGAAGACGGGTACGGAATAAAGCTCGGATCGCTCAAGTGGTTCGCCGAAAAACAGTATTTCGACAAATTCGGCAAGGATCTGTATTTCTGCATCGCGTCGCCGCGCACGGAAGCCGGCGAAGACGCTTTTTACAAAGCAAATTGCGCATTTTTCGTTTCCATACTTTCTTACAGGATGCAGGAAGGTCAAAATTGACGGCGCCGCGATCAAATAAAAAAATAATTATTGCATTTTCCGCAAGAATATGATATCATTATAAGAACTCAGTATATAATATCCGGAGGAATTTATAAAAATGGCACAGTTCACAAAGAAACAGCTAAAAAGAACGCTTATCGCGACGATAGTCTTGTGCGTGATAGTCGCCGGCCTTGTGCTCGGCGTGTTCTTGAAGTCTTACCTGGGAAAAACCAACCTGCTCAAAGACCAGGATTTCGCCGCCGCTCTTGCGGACAAGCTCGGTGTGAGCGTCCGCGGGCTTTCGCAGGAAATGCTGGACAAATACCAGTACTGCCGCCTTTCGTTTTCGGCATACGATCAGACCAACGGCCCGACCGGCTACTCTTATCTGATCCTGGGCGACGAGACCTACGCCGAAGCCATGCTCGCCAACAATAACAGCTCCGACGAAGAAGCCGAAGAGATCTCCGCGGAAGCTTCCGCTGCTGAAAACTCCGCCGTCGAAAGCGCGGAGGAATCTTCCGCTCCTTATACCGAAGAAAACTATATAGTGCTCTTCAACGTTATACCCGCTTACGCGGAAGATTACGCGGCGTTCCGCAACCTCAAAGTCCTTTCGGTGCTCGACAGCTACGACCTTTCACAGATCGCCTACGACGTCTGGTACGCCAACTACGTATCTTATTACAGCACCGGTTCTCAGCTCGGCTGGAATTCCGACGATTTCATAGACGCGCTTTCGCTTAAGAAGATAGATGACCTCACCGTATTTTCCGAACTCAAAGACCTGCGCTATCTGTCGCTCGGCAAGTCCTCGCTCAAATCGATCGCAGGGCTCGATAAGCTCACTTCGCTCGAATATCTCGACGTTTCATATACAAACGTCAGCGCAATAGAGACCGGCTCGCCCGCGCTCAAGACCGTGCTTGCGGCAAACGCTGCGGTAGAAAACATTTCCGGGCTTGCCTCCTGCCCCGCTCTCGAGATCGTCGCGCTCGACACCAACAAAGTCACCGATCTTTCCGCGCTTTCCGCTCTTGACGGACTGAAAGTCGTTTCGGTATCCGGCAACAAGATCAAATCTCTCAGCCCGCTCAGCGGACACGCCAAGCTTGAAACGCTTTCCGTCGGCGATAACGAGCTCGAAGATATCGCCGCGATAAGCACGCTCACCGCGCTCAAATCGCTTACGCTTTCCGGCACCAAGATCGCTTCGCTTCCCGATCTTTCTTCGCTCAAAGCGCTCGAATCGCTAGATCTTTCCGAATCCGAATTCACCGATATCAGCGGCATAGCCGGTCTTGAAAAGCTCAAGACGCTCAACGCGGCTTCTTCCAAGATCACTTCTCTGCCCGACCTTTCTTCGCTCAAAGCGCTCGAATCGCTCGACGTTTCCGGCTGCGAACTGACCGAGATAAAAGCGTTCGGATCGCTTGAAAACCTCAAGACAGTCAACGTTTCCGGCAACAAGCTTACTGCTCTGCCCGATATCAACGGCCTCAAAGAGCTGACTTCTTTCAACGCCGGCAAGAACCAGATCGCTTCGCTCCCCGCGGTTTCCGGGCTTCAGAAAGTCACCACTCTGAACTTTTCTGAAAACAAGCTTACCAAAGCCGAATTCGAAAAGCTCCCCGCTCTGACCTCGCTCAACCTGAGCAAGAACGAACTGACCGATATCAGCGGTATCAAAGAACTCGATAAAGTCACCACAGTCGATCTCACCGACAACAAGCTCACTTCTTTTGAAGCGCTGCTTTCGCTCAAGACGCTCACTTCGGTGAAACTTGCGAACAACGAGATCGCTTCGCTCCCCGCGACCGATATAAAAGTCAAGGACGGCGACAAAGAACTGCCTCCGCTCAACGCGGTCACTACCGCCGATTTTTCCGGCAACAAGCTCGGTAATTCCACTATCGAAGGCGTCAAAACCTATTTCAAAGTCGACGGGCTCACTCAGCTCGACCTTACCGGCAACGGCATAACCGACGCTGACTCCGTTATAAAATATTACACCAAGGCGACCGTTAAGATCACCGATCCGGAACCCGTGGAAACGAGTGACACCGAATCTTCCGCCGACGACGCGAGTGCCGAAGCTTCCGAAGAATAAACGCAAAATAAACGCAAATAGAATAACGACATCACGCACGGCCAACTCTTACGGGAGTTGGTCTGCGCATATAAGGAGGAAAGTATGGATTTCAGCAAGATCGAGACCGGAGCCGTCATCCTCTGCTCCGGAGATTCCGTCACCGACTGCGGCAGAGCGAGACCTTACGGCACGTACAAGGATTCGCTCGGCGAAAGCTACGTAAAGCGTATGCACGAAATCGTTACCGCAGAATACCCTGAAAAAGAGATAAAATTCGTCAACGCGGGGATCAGCGGCGAAACTTCGCGCCAGGTCCGCGCAAGGTGGATATCCGATTGCGAGGCCGTAAAGCCCGACCACGCCACTCTGCTGATAGGCGTGAACGACGTCTGGCGCCAATATGACCGCTGGATGGACAAGGACATGGCGGTGAGCTTGGAAGAATACGAAGAAAACCTGCGCTTTATTGCCGAATGGTCGGTAAAGAACCTGAAATCTTTTACGCTTATCGCTCCGTTCTTCCTGGAGCTGAACCGCGAGGAATTCTTTATGAAACAGGTCATGGCGCGCGCGGAAGTATGCAGGAAGATCGCGCACGAGACCGGCTGCGGCTTTGTTTCGCTGCAGGATGAACTCGACCGGCTTTGCCGTTCGAGATACACGCTGAGTTTTTCGCCCGACCGCGTGCATCCGTTCCCGGTGACCCACACCGCCATAGCATTGTATCTGCTTAAACAATGGAATTTCAAATTCCGCTTTGAAGAGAGGTAAACGATATGCCCGATATGCTGGTCAAGCTCTACGAGCTGAAGGACAACACACAGATCTATAAAGATCTTGAAGCAAAAGGCGTTAAAATAATACGTCCCATGACTCCGAACAAGCACAAGCTGCACGAATTCATAGCCAAGCATTTCGGAGAGGGCTGGGCAAGCGAGACCGACACCGCGTTCACGCGGTTCCCGGTTTCGTGCTTTGCGGCGATAGACGCCGAAACCAAACAGATACTCGGCTTTGCCGCCTATGACTGCACCTGCAAGGCGTTTTTCGGTCCCACCGGAGTGGACGAGACCAAGCGCGGTCTGGGGATCGGCAAGGCGCTGCTTCTGCGCTGCCTGGAAGCGCTGCGCGACGAGGGCTACGGCTATGCTATAATCGGCAGCGCCGGCCCGGTGAATTTTTACAACAAATGCTGCGGCGCGACCGTTATAGAGGGCTCTTCGCCCGGCATTTACAGCGCGCTCATCTGACGGAGGTAACACAAAATGAAACAACTGCGTGCCGGAATAATAGGCGCGACCGGTATGGTCGGTCAGCGCTTTATAACCCTTCTTTGCGACCATCCTTATTTTAAGATATCATATCTCGCGGCGTCGGCTTCGTCCGCAGGCAAGACGTACGGCAAAGCCGTTGAAGGCAGATGGAAATTGAAGATCCCCTGCCCCGCGGAAGTTCTTGATATGCCCGTCTACGACGGCGCCGACATAGAAAGCGCAAAACAGCATTGCGATTTTGTTTTTTGCGCGGTGGATATGCCGAAAGATCAGATACGCGCGCTCGAAGAGGCGTACGCCAAAGCCGAGATCCCCGTGGTATCCAACAATTCCGCCAACCGTTTCACTCCCGACGTCCCCATGTTCATCCCCGAGATCAACTATGCGCACGCCGACGTGATAGCGGCGCAGAAAAAGCGGCTTGGCACCACAAAAGGGTTCATAGCAGTAAAGCCCAACTGTTCCATACAGTCCTACGTTCCCGCGCTCACTCCGCTGCTGGAATACGGCCCTCAGCTTGTGACCGTAACGACTTTCCAGGCGATATCCGGCGCGGGCAGAGTGTTCGACACTTTCCCCGAAATTATAGACAACGTCATACCCTATATAGGCGGCGAGGAAGAAAAATCCGAAAAAGAGCCGCTTAAGGTATGGGGCAAGGTCAACGGCGGAATAATAGAAAGCGCAGCGGAGCCCGTGATATCCGCACAGTGCATACGCGTACCTGTCTCGGACGGACATCTGGCCACCGTGTCGGTGAAGTTCAAAAACAAACCCTCGAAAGAAGAAATACTTTCAAAATGGGCGGATTTCCGTTCGATCCCGCAGGAGCTCGAGCTTCCGCACGCGCCAAAGCAGTTCCTTACGTATTTTGAAGAAAACGACCGTCCGCAGACACGGCTCGACCGCGACATTTACGGCGGCATGGGAATAACGCTTGGAAGACTGCGCGAAGACAGCGTTTTCGATTACAAATTCGTCTGCCTTTCGCACAACACGCTGCGCGGCGCCGCCGGCGGCGGAGTGCTCACCGCCGAACTGCTTTACCGGCTGGGTTATCTGTACTGATACGCAAATCGCGCTTTCTGCCGGGAAAAGGCGGAAAGCGCGTTTTTACCAAAAAAGGAGGGATACTGTATGAAAATAGCGTTTTACGACACAAAGCCCTATGACAAACCGGCTTTTGAAAAGCTTTGCGCCGAAAAAGGCATGGAGCTGAGCTTTTACGATTTTAAGCTGAACCCCGACACGGCAAAACTTGCGGCCGGCTGCGACGCCGTGTGCGTTTTCGTCAACGACAACGTCAACGCCGAAGTGATAGACAAGCTTTACGCCGAAGGCGTGAAAGCCGTGGCGCTGCGCTGCGCCGGTTACAACAACGTGGATATAAAACACGCATACAAAAAGCTGCACGTGGTCCACGTCCCAGCATATTCGCCCTATGCAGTGGCGGAACACGCCATGGCGATGCTGCTCACCTCGATACGCCGGATACACAAAGCGTATATCCGCACGCGCGATTACAATTTTTCGCTTTCGGGGCTCGTGGGGTACGACCTTCACGGCAAGACGGCGGGAATAGTCGGCACCGGAAGGATAGGCAGAGTGTTCGCCGACATCTGCCGCGGGTTCGGTATGCGCGTAATTGCGTACGATAAATTTCCCGCCGCCGAAAGCGGGCTGGAATATATGCCGCTTGACGATCTGCTGCGGACCGCGGACGTCATTTCGCTCCATTGCCCGCTGACCGCCGAGACCGAGCATATGATCGACCGCGCCGCCATAGCCAAAATGAAAAAAGGCGTTGTTATACTGAACACCTCGCGCGGGAAGCTTATAGACACCGAAGCGCTTATAGACGGAATAAAAGAACGCAAGGTCGGCGCCGCCTGCCTTGACGTTTACGAAGAAGAGGCGGACGTTTTCTTCAACGACAATTCCGGCCATATCATGGACGACGACACGCTGGCGCGGCTGATATCCATGCCTAACGTCATAGTGACGTCGCATCAGGCGTTTTTGACGGAAGAGGCGCTGGAAAACATAGCCGCCGCCACGATACAGAATCTTACGGAGATATTTTCCGAAAACGGTATTTGCGCGAACGAGCTGTGCTACCGCTGCGGCGACATAGAAAGCTGCAAAAAGTGCAGGAACAAAAAGTGCTTTTGATCCCCCACCGCGCGCAAACGAAAAAGAGGCGTACGCCTCTTTTTTTGCACGTTTTTTATTTTCTTTGCGTTACGACGCAGCCGCACGGGTAAATGCTGTCGTCGGTTAGGATGACTTCGCCTATCGAGTCGGCGTTGATATACCCGCTTCTGGGGTTCTTTACGGAAACTATATTGCCGGTCAGATCGGCTTCGACGTCGGAATATTCGAACGAAAGGTCGCAGCCTTCCGTACGGCAGTTTATCAGCTTCAAGCCGGTGCAGCAGCAGAACGGTTGTGTGCCGGTGATAAGGCAGTTTTCAAACGTTACGTTTTCGGAATACCACGCGAGGTATTCGCCCTTTACGGTGCAGTTCCTGACGTAAACGTTCTTTGCGTGCCAGAACGCGTCCTTGGTGTCGAGCACGCTGTTTTCTATGCGCACGTTCTGAGTGTACTGAAACGAATACTTGCCCTTGAAACGGACGTTTTCCCACTTTATATCTGAAGACATAAGGAAAAGGTATTCGCTTTCGGCGGTACAGTCTTTCATATCTATACCGCGGCATTTCCAGCCGAATTCCGGCGAAACGATATCCGTGCCCGCTATACGGATGTCAGCGCATTCGCGTAGCGCCTTTATGCCGTGGAGCTTGCTCGAACGGATATCCACCTTATTTGTGTACCACAGCGCGGCGCGGCATTTTTCTGTCATTTCAGTGCTTACGAGTACCACGCCGGTATCGTGCCATAGCGGATAGCGCAGATCCATAAAGCAGTTTTCAAGCTCTACGTCACGCGCTTCTTTGAGCGCGGATTCGCCGTCTTCTTCGCCCGAAAACGAGCATTCCGCGAGTTTTGCGCCCTCTATGCCGTAAAGCGCTCTTTCGCTTGGGAAATTGAGTTTGCTGAATAATATCATAAAATGCCTCCGTGCGCGGCCGCTTTGAGCCGGTGTCCATATATAATTATAACACACGCACATCAAAATAGCAAATACAAATTCTTTCCGCCCGGCGCATAAGTTTTGGACGATTTGCCCAAATCAGCGGCGCAAGACCGAATATCCGCGCCCCGGCCGCGAAACTTCGCGCAGGAAACAGATTCACGCTCTTACGACAGTCAGCTCGCTCTTATAGCCGTTGAGTTCGACCTTGCGCTCGCTGTCGGGTGCGTTTTCGCAGTTTTCAAACACCACTCCGCACGATCTCCCTTTGGAATACACGTCCGCCCTTGCGCCTTCCGCAAGGCAAAGACGGCTCACGCACCCTATCTGATTTATATCCAGCTGCTGCGCCGAAGCGTCGTAACCGATCTCCATGTCCGCCCCCGAATCGAGTTCGATACGTCCGCCCATGTTGTAGATCTCCGCGCGGGACGCCTTGCCGTCGAATTCTATGTGCGCTTCGCCCGGGATATCGTGGATGCAAAGATTTTCGACGCTGCCCCTGAGTTCGATCTTACCCTGATCGGCGGGGACGCACACCTTTACGAACAGGTGCTTTCTGGCGTCGCTCCGGCTCATGGACCGCTGCGATTCCACGCGCAGATATTTTTTGTCCAGCTGTATCTTCACCACCGCAAGATCCACGCGCTTGCCTTCCTGCACCCTGACCTTTGCCAGCTTATGCACCGCGTCCGGAAGATCGGTGCGCAGTTCGACGAGCGCCTTTTCGGGCGCGCCGCTGACAAGTTCGAGCGTATTCGCGTTGCCGACGTCGATCTCGAATCCGCTTTTTTCGAATATATCGAATTCGGTGCGGCTTACGTTGGCGGCTTCCGCGGCGGTTTCGCCGAGCAGCGAATCGTAGCTTACGCCGAACACGCGGCAAAGCGATTCGATATTGCTTATATCGGGCACGCCGGCGCCGCTTTCCCATTTGGTTATCGCCTGGCGCGAAACGCACACCTTTTCGGCGAGCTCTTCCTGAGTCATTCCGCGGGATCTTCTTAAAAATTTGATTTTTTCATTGAGCATAACGCTTTCTCCTTTACGTTTACGGCGCGAGCTTTACCGCGCGCTTTGTTTGATGTGCCCAAATTATACCCCGCGGGCCGTGTAAACTCCACCAACCGAAAATTGCATTTGAGCTTATTTTTGCTACTTTGCGTAGCATTTTGCCCGAATTGCCGCTATATCAAGGCATTTCTTCTTCCAGCGCGGCGGCAAGCGAAGAAAAGAGCCGCTCGTCTTCGGCGGAAAACCTGCACGGGACCGGGCTGTCGATATCCAGCACCCCAAACACTTTTCCGTCCTTATGAAGCGGAACGACGAGCTCCGAGCGCGAATCCGGATCGCACGCGATATGCCCGGCGAACGAACGGACGTCGCCTACGCGGATCACGCGGTCTTCGAGCGCGGCTGTACCGCACACACCGCGGCCCAGCGGGATCTCTATGCAGGCGGGCTTGCCCTGGAACGGCCCGAGTATGAGCGTTTCGCCCCGGAGCAGGTAAAATCCCGCCCAGTTGATGTTTTCGACAGAGCAGTATATAAGTGCAGACACGTTTGCCAGGTCGGCGATAAGATGCGGCACTCCGCGTACCAGCTCGCGCGCGGCGCTGACAAGAGGAAGGTCTTCCGTTTTCATTTTACTTGCCTTTCTTTTTTGTAATAATACTAATATATCACGGCGCATGCAGAAATGCAATATCCCGCGCAAAAAACGGTCAAAGCTGCCGGATCGCAAAAAGTAAAAAGCTTATGCATATTATTTATCATTTTTACAAAAAAATGTTGAAATTGCCGCGATTTTGTTGTATTATATAATCAACAAATAACAGGAGGTCATTTCATGTATCGCAACATAGGCAAAAAAATCAAAGCGCTTTCAATAGTTTTCTTTATTTTAATGGCATTGGGGTGCTTCGTCACAGGTCTTATTCTGCTTATCGAAGCCGGTTCTGTCCTTTTGGCGATCCCCATTATGATCGTCGGCCCTCTCTTTGCGTGGATCGGTTCGTGGCTTCTGTACGGTTTCGGCGAGCTTGTAGATAAGGCCGCAGAGATCGCGCGCAACACCGCCGGCGGCGTCAGCGCGGCTCCCTCCGCAGCGCAAGCGGCATACGACGCACCCGCTCCTGCGCAGCCGCAGCAACCGCAGAAACCGCAGGCGCCCGCGCACAGCCCCGAATTCATGCAGCGGCTCGCCAAGCTCCAGGCGCTCAACACGCAGGGCATAATCACCGACGAAGAATACGACGTAGCTCTTGCAAAGCTGCGTGCGGAGGAGCAAAAATGAATACCAACGCCAATTATTCGGTCAAATCCAGAGGCGGTATAATCACTCTTTCTGTTTTTTCGCTGCTGTTTTATATGCTTTCGTTTGCCGCGTCGGGCTTAAGATTCGTCGCTTCAGACAAAATCGGCTTTTCCGTCGATTACAGGAACGTCATCTTTCTCGCCCTGACGCTGATCGGTGTGATCACGTTCATCGTATCAGTCGCGTCGCGCAAGAGAGCGGCGGTGATCGGCGCCGTGGCTTACGGAATCATAGCGATCACATTCTTTATCCGCGCCATATTCTATCTCATCTACCATCTGTATCTGTTCGACACGTTTTTCATGATCTCTTTTATCATTTTCTTGCTTTTGGCTTTACTTTACGGCGTCTCGGTCATCAGCGCGCTCACGGGTTACCGCGTCAGAGCTTTGGCAGTATTGGCCGGCGCGTTAGGGCTTGCCGGTTCGATCGTATTACCGGTCTTCTATCTCATACAGATAGATCTTTTCTCCAAGCCGATCACATCGTTAAAGTATATGATCTTCGAAATAAGCGCTGTGGTTTTCTGGTATATCGCGCTGCTGCTGCTGAGCTGCGCCGTGCTGACTAACGCTGCCAGGAACCGCGTTCCCGCCGTTATGGGCAAAGGCAAATCTTCCGCGCCCGCGCCCGCCGCGCCCGCAGAAGAATATGCGCTCTCTTCCGACCCGGATTCGCCCGAAGCAAAGCTCGCCGCACTTGCCGCGAAACTTGAATTCGGCATTATCACCCAGGAAGAATACGACGCAAAACGCGCCGAGATCATCAACAGTCTTTGAACTTTTGAGCAATAAAGAACGCTCCCGTTGGGAGCGTTCTTTTCTATTATGTCACAGATCGCACCTGACAAGGTCTTCGTACGTTTCGCGCCGGACGGCGACGCGCGCGTTCGAGCCGCTGAGCATGACGACCGGAGGCCGCGGGATGCGGTTATAATTGGAGGCCATGGAATAGTTGTACGCGCCGGTGGTGAGCACCGCTATTATATCGCCGCGCGAGGGGCGCGGGATAAGCACCTTTTCCTGCAAAATGTCGCCGCTTTCGCAGCAGCGGCCGCACAGCGTGCATTCAAGATCCGCCCGGTCCGCGGCGGCGGAAGCGTTTACGACCGTGTACGCCGACTGATACAGAGTGTAGCGCGGATTATCCGTCATGCCGCCGTCTACGGAAACGTAATTCTTTACGCCGGGGATCTCTTTTACAGAGCCGACCGTGTAAAGCGTTATGCCGGCGTCGGCGACGATGCTGCGCCCGGGCTCGAGCATGACCTCCGGGGGATCTATGCCCTTGTCGCGGCAATCGTCGTAAAGCGCGGACGCGATCTGCCTTATGTTGTCTGTCACCGAGACCGAAGGATCGTCTTTGACGTACCGCACGCCGAAACCTCCGCCCAGGTTGAGTATATGCGCGGAATACCCGAATTCCTGTTTTACGCGCGCGATAAACGAAGTCATTATATCGACCGCGTCGATAAACGGCGTCACTTCGAAGATCTGCGAGCCGATATGGCAATGGAAGCCGCAAAGCTCTATGTTGCCGAGCGAAAGCGCCAGCGACGCGAGCTTTTCGGCGTCGCCGGTGGATATGGCCGCGCCGAATTTGGAATCAACACCGCCGGTGCTTATTTTTTTGTGCGTGTGCGGATCTATACCGGGAGTCACGCGCAAAAGGATCTTTTGCCGCACGCCCGCGCGCGCCGCGGCGGAATTTACGGCGTACAGCTCTTCGGCGTTATCGGCCGCAAAATAGCCGATCCCGCTGTTCACCGCGTAGACGATATCCGCGTCGGTCTTGTTGTTGCCGTGAAAAACGGCGTTTTTAAGGTCAAAACCCGCCGCTGCCGCCGTGTAGAGTTCGCCGGGGGATACGATATCGGTCCCCATGCCTTCCGAACCGACTACGCGGTATATCTCTTTGAAGCTGAGCGCCTTGGAAGCGAACATGGGCATGGATCCGGCCGGCAGATATTTTTTCATGGCGCAGACGTATTCGCGGCAATGTGCGCGCACGCGGTCTTCGTCTATAAACATTGCGGGGGTGCCGAATTCGCGCGCGAGCGCGACGGTATCGAACGACGCAAAATACAAATGTCCGTTTTCACCCACGGAAAGGTCGGGATATAAAAGGTCCAGCATTGTTGCCTCCGTTTCAGAGTACGGCGTCCAGGCGCCGCACGGCTTCATATGTGTCTTCACGCGTGCCGAAAGCGGTCAGACGGAAGAATCCTTCGCCGTTGGCGCCGAATCCGGCGCCCGGAGTGCCGACCACCTGAGCTTCTTTCAGCAGTTTGTCGAAAAAGCTCCACGAATCGAGCCCGTCCTGGCATTGCATCCAGATATACGGCGCGCAAACGCCGCCGGTATAATAGATGCCCTTTTTATTCAGCAGTTCGGCAATGACGCGAGCGTTTTCCATATAATACCCTACAAGCTCCATACATTCCGAATAGCCCTTTTCGGAAAGTGCCGCTTCGGCGCCGCGCTGGACGATATACGACACGCCGTTGAACTTGGTCGCCTGTCTGCGCGCCCAAAGCTCGGCGATCCGCACCCCGCCCGAAGCGAGCCCGCGCGGTACGACCGTCCACGAGCACCTGACGCCGGTAAATCCGGCGGTCTTGGAGAAACTGCATATTTCTATTGCGCAGTCGCGAGCGCCTTCTATCTGATAGATAGTATGCGGAAGCCCGCCTTTTATGTATGCTTCGTACGCGGAATCGAAAATGATGAGCGAACCGGTCTCGAGCGCGTAGTCGACCCACGCTTTTAAGCCCGCTTTATCGTACACGGCGCCGGTGGGATTGTTGGGCGAGCACAAATAGATGAGCGCGCCTTCGGTCTTTTCCGCCGGCGGAGGCGGCAGGAACCCGTTTTGACGGTTTGCCGGAACGAACGTCACGCCGTTGCCCGCCATGACGTTGCTGTCGTAGTAGACGGGGTAGACCGGGTCGGTTATGAGCACGGGGTTTGAACCGAAAATATCGGTGATATTTCCGGCGTCGCTTTTTGCACCGTCGGAAACGAATATCTCGTCGGTACCGATATCCGCACCGTACGCCGCATAATGGGCGGATATGGCGGAAAGCAGAAAATCATAACCGAACGAAGGCGGATACCCCTGAAAGGTCTCTTTTTTGCCCATTTCAGCAACGGCGTTTTCCATGGCGCGGGTCACGGAAGGCGTAAGCGGCAAAGTGACGTCGCCGATCCCCAGGCGGACTATGCGTCTGGGTGGATTTGAAGCGCCGTATTCCGCAACGCGGCGCGCTATTTCGGAAAACAGATAGTTCTTCTTAAGGTTTTGGTAATTGCAGTTAAGCTTGATACGCATATTCAAAGACTCCTTCATAGACCTTTTCGGCGCCGCCGGTCATAAGCACGCGCATATCGTTTTGCACGCAGATTTTCAGATCGCCGCCGAGCAGACGCACCGTGACGTTTTCGCCGCAGGCGCAGTATCCGTTGACTATGGCGGCGGCCACCGTGGCGCAAGCGCCGGTGCCGCAGGCGAAAGTTTCGCCGCTGCCGCGTTCCCACACGCGCATTTCGAGCGTGTTTTTATCTATCACGCGCACAAATTCGGTGTTGACGCGCTCGCCGAACGCGGGATTCGTTTCGAACAGCGGGCCTATCTTTTCGAGCTCGAGCCCTTTTACGTCGTCCACAAAAGTCACCGCGTGCGGGTTGCCCATGGAAACGCGCGTCATCGAGTATTCCCTGCCGAGCACGCGTACTTTTTGCCCTTTTTCACCTATTTCAGCTTTGCCCATATCCACCGTGACGGAATCCACCTTGCCGTCGGCGTCGAGCGAAAGCGAAAGATGCTTTATTCCCGAAAGCGTTTCTATATTGAGCCGCGTTTTTTTGCAGAGGCCGTTATCGTAAACGAATTTGCCCACGCAGCGTATGCCGTTACCGCACATTCTGCCTTCGCTGCCGTCGGCGTTGAACATACGCATACGCGCGTCCGCCACGTCGGAGCGGCAGACGAGTATGAGCCCGTCCGAGCCGACCGAAAAATGCCGCGGCGACACCGCTTTTGCTATTTCCTCCGGCCGCTCCGGCTCTTTTTCAAAGCAATCGACGTAAACGTAATCGTTGCCGCAGCCGTGCATTTTGGTAAAGTTTATTTTCATTTTCAGCCCTCATTCCACAATTGCGCGCATATCGTAAAGACCGGCGCCCTGCTTTACCAGAAATTCCGCCGCCTTGAGCGCACCGGAGGCAAAAAGCGAACGGCTCTGCGCCCTGTGGGTAAGCGTTAAGGTCTCGAGCCCGTTATCGAGTATAACGGTGTGCTCGCCGACGACGTTGCCCAACCGCAGCGAATGGATACCGATCTCGTCGAAATCCCGCTTGCCCTGCCCGCTTCTGCCGCAGACTGTGCGGGCGTTCGGGCGGACTTCTTTTATGCGGTCAGCCAGGAGCAGCGCCGTGCCGCTTGGGGAATCGAGCTTGCGGTCGTGGTGCGTTTCCACTATTTCTATTTCGGCGTCCGGGAACAGTTCGGCGGCGCGCCGCGCAAAATCCGCAAGCACAGCCACCCCCAGCGACATATTCGCCGAATAGAACACGGGTATGCTCTTAGCCGCGCGTGATATGATCTCCTTTTCTTCTTCGGTGTGACCGGTGGTGGCGATCACCGCCGGGATCCCGTGCCGCACCGCGTACCCGAGCAGCTCACCCACACAGGAGTGGTGCGAAAAGTCGATTATCACGTCGGAATCCGGCGCTTGCGGAAGTTCTTTGACGACTCTGGGGTCGCCTCCGTCGGCGCGGATATCGGCGCCGCAGACGAGCTCGTGCGCGGGGGACAGATCGATCTGCTTTATCAATTCGGCGCCCATTCTGCCGCAGGCGCCGTTCACTATTATTTTCATCGGATTTTACCTTGCTTTCAGTTTATTGCGTTCAGCCCGGCTTTTGCAAGCTCTTCGCGCAGCACGGCCGCCTTTTCGGCGGACATACGCACCAGCGGAAGGCGGAGTTCGGGGGTGGATCTGCCCAAAATATACATGGCCTCTTTTACGGGGATGGGGTTGACGTCCGAAAACAGCGCCGAAATGAGCGGCACGTATTTTAACTGCATAGCGGCGCTTTCGGCGGTGCGGCCTTCAAAAAGCAGATGGCACATCTTTGAAGTTTCCGCCGGCAGTACGTTGGAAAGCACCGATATCACGCCCTTGCCGCCCAGCGAAAGGATCGGCACCGTCTGGTCGTCGTTGCCGGAATAGATATCGAGCCTGTCGCCGACGAGCGCGAACGTTTCGGCGATCTTGCTGAAATTGCCGTTCGCCTCTTTAATGGCGCAGATGTTGGGATGATCCGCAAGGTAGGCATAGGTCTGCGGCTCTATATTAAGCCCCGTGCGCGAAGGGACGTTGTACATTATTATAGGCACGTCCACAGCGTCGGCGTACATGGTGTAAAGCGTTTTGAGCCCGTTTTGCGATGTCTTGTTGTAATACGGCGTGCAGACGAGCAGCGCGTCCGCGCCGACCGACGCCGCACGCTTTGAAAGGTTGAGTCCGTGGCGGGTGTCGTTGCTGCCGGTGCCGGCTATGACGGGGACGCGGCCGTTCACGGTCTTTACCGCAAACTCTATGGCGCCTATATGTTCGTTGTCGTCGAGCGTGGACGCTTCGCCGGAGGTGCCGCACACGACGAGCGCGTCTATGCCTGCCGCCAGCTGTTCTTCTATTATGGCGCCGAACGCCGCCGTATCTACCCTTCCGTCCCTGAACGGGGTGATGAGCGCGGTGGCCGCGCCCTTGAAAATTGTTTTTTTCATTTTGTGTTTTCCTTTCCGGTACTCACGCGGTACCTGCGGTACGATCAAACAAAAAACGCGTTTTTCGCAAAGCAAGGGCGAAAAACGCATGCGCGCAAATGCTGCGCGATGTAAGCGACCCGATAGCTCTCCGTAATAATAACGACAGTCGGACGGATGTTTTCCGCCAGACCAAGCAAAGCGCCTGCGTCCGCGCCCGCTTTCGGCGCCCACGCCTTTTTCCCGCTTTCACAGCCGACGCCGGCTTTGAACGAAAGGGGATACTGTTCGGGAGCGCACCTCTACCCTGATGCGGTATATTCTGTTTACGTTATAATATCATAGCTCGCGCGATATGTCAATATTATTTTTGACATTTTTTGCAAGTTTATAAGCCGTTCCATGCAAAACAGGCAGAGTTCTTCAGCATTTTGGCGCGCGGAGATATTTTTTTGCAAAAAAATACAAAAATAATGAAGGAGGTACGGAAGTACGGAGTGTTTATATATATAAGTG